>JAYEIF010000172.1:0-10930 GCA_034659895.1 Candidatus Zixiibacteriota bacterium | reverse complement strand
ATTATGTACCACAATCTCCCCGCCTTTGGCGGGCGCGCCAGCCTATCAAGCGGACAGGTAGCGAGTAGTCTTGTGTTGTCCGTCCCTCGACTCCGCTCGGGATGAGATAAACTTCCGCTCGGGATGAAACAAACTTCCGCTCGGGATGAGATAAACCGGCAGTGAACGGCAGAACCTCTATCCGCCTCGGCGGACTGTCAACCTAACATTTATTCAATCAAATTGTGGAACCACTGAGATGATTTCACCCTGCGAAATTGGGACTCAACTACAGGGCAGATTGACATGACATTATGCGACAAATCTCCATGCATATATAAAAAAGCCGGACTGACAAATAAGTTTTTGTCAATCCGGTTTTAGAAGCAGATTTCCCAATGCTCGAAAAATTCAGCTAATTTTGTCTCTCATTAAGAAGTTTTTCCATCTCGTCAACTAACTCACCGAACAACTTGATAGTGCGCTCGACTGGCTCAGAGGAAGTAACATCCACACCGGCATCTTTGAGAATCTCTACAGGGTATTTCGATGAACCCGTCGAGAGAAAATTCAAGTACGTGTCAAGATAACTCGGATCTTCGAGTATTTTCTGTGATACCATCTGAGCCGCCGCATAACTTGTAGCATATTTGTAAACATAGAACTGACTGTAGAAATGGCTGATGCGCATGCAGCCCATATCATTAATGGAATCGATAACCAAGTCCGGACCCCAGTATTTTTGATATATGCCACGGTAGGTTTTTCGCATCTGCTCAGCTGATAACGCCCCGCCTTCTTCAACTACCTTGTGTACAGCTATCTCAAACTCGGAGAACATTACCTGAGTATAAAAGGTTCCCATAATTTGCTCAATATAATAATTCAACAAATATAGTTTCTCTGTTTTGTCTGTGGTGTGTTCTATCAAGTACTTCATCAACAACGCCTCATTACAGGTCGAGGCAACTTCAGCTAAGAAAATTGGATTCCCCCCGTAGATATATGGCTCGTTTTTATGAGTATAGAATGAATGCATTGCGTGACCCATCTCATGAGCCAAAGTGAACACCGAGCCAAGAGTTTTATTGTGATTTAACAGCACATACGGATGCGTGTGATAAGTCCCCCACTGATAAGCGCCGGAACCTTTACCTTGAGTTTCAAAAACATCAATCCATTGTGAATTCAGACCAGTTTTGAAGTTTGCGAGATACTCTTCTCCCATTGGTTCCAAGCCCTTAAGGACAATCTCTTTGGTTTCTTTCCAGGGATATTCGCGTTGCGATTCGGGAACAAGAGAAACAGACAAGTCGTATGTGTAGAGGGTGTCATAACCGAGTACCTTCTTACGCAACGCAGTCAACTTGTGAAGTGGAGCGAGGTTGTCATTTACAGCTTTTATCAGGCTATTGAATACAGACTCAGGGATATTATCTTGCTTTAGTGACATTTCAAGACAACTGTTGTAGCCGCGTGCCTTACGATAAAAATTGTCTTTCTTAACCGAAGTCGATAACGTTGCCGCCAGTGTATTAAGATACTTCTTGTAGGCTTTATTGTAAACTTGATTGGCTTCGTGTCGCAGGCGACGGCTGCCGGTTTCCATGATACTGTAGTAGCGCTGTCTGGTCAGTTGGATTTCTTCGCCATCATCGTTAATTACAGTGCCGAATGTAAGATCAGCATTGGTTGTCATGGAGAAGATACGCGATGGAGCCGATGTTACCTGACCAGCCATAGCCAGCAATTCTTCCTCTTTTTTAGAGAGAACATGATCTTTTAACCTGCGTTCATCGTCAAGATAATGGCGAAATACGTCAAGTTCCGAGTTGTTTGCCAGCCATAACTGCAAACTATCTTCGCTGATAGTAAGAAGTTCAGGGCTGATATATGACATATAGGCGGACATCCGTGATCCCAAACTTGAAATTCTCCCTGCCGTTTCCTGAGATTCGCTTACCCTATTGTCCTGATCCAGTTTCAGATAGGCATAGACATACAGCTTCCACTCGATAGCTTCCAGACTGTCCCTCAATTTGAAGCAGGCAAGCATATTGTCAGGGGAATCTCCGAGATGTCCCTTGAAACCCTCAAGCCGAGCGATGTTGGAATCAAGGTATGCGAAGTCACTTTCCCATGCATCATTATTAGGGTAGATGTCCTCCAGTTTCCATTTGTACTGGTCATCGATATCAGACCGTTGTGGAACAGCGTTTTTCTCCGCCAGCGCAGATGGCACTAACAAAGCAAAAACCAATATCAACAGTCCAAGAATCGATGTGCAGGTTGTACGGTTCATAATTACTCCTGTCTTGTTTATTTGATTCGGTTATCTTATCCTTCACTTTGAAGATCAATATAGACATAAAAGAATGTATGTAAACTGAAATCCTATATGTTAGAGATGATAAAATGTATGATCTTGATATCAATGTCAGACTTCACGAGACCGATGCCGCTGGTGTCTTGTTCTTTGGGAATTATTTCAAAATTGCTCATGATGCCTATGAGCAATATATGCAATCCATCGGGTTTAATTTCCGCCAGATAATAGATGAGGAATCATACCTGATTCTCATCGTTCACGCCGAGGGTGATTTCCATAAGCCGGTGTATGTTGGTGACAGTATTAGTGTTTCTATATCTGCCTCAAAGATTGGGCGCACTTCATTTGAACTGGAGTATCAACTGACTTATTTGGACACACCTCAAAAATTGAGTCACCAAATTAAAGCTAAGGTAAAAACGGTTCATGTCGTTATCGACAAAGAGACCAAGGAACCCATACCTCTTCCGATAAAACTAAGGACGGGACTCGAGAAACTCAAGTAGATGGAGTTGAGTGCATCTTCTCAGCTAACGCAGTCAGATATTGACGGTTCGGTTTTATGCTATTTTTATTTGCTTCTTCCGGCCATGGATAGATAACGGTGGGAAGCATATATCCGGGCAGATGGAGACGAAGTCTCTCTTTTAGTTTTTTTGTGTTGAGTTTAATATCAGGGAGCAACTTTACAAAAGCTGCCGGTCGATGACCAAAATCCACATCCGATATTTTCACCACTATTGCTTCTTCAATATCCTCGATAGATAATAAGGCAGATTCAATTAGCTCCGGATGGATATTCTCACCCCCCGATACAAACATATTATCCTTACGCCCCAGTACTGTTAGATAACCATCATTATCAAGTGTTCCCAAATCGCCAGTGTGAAACCAACCATTCCCATCAAGGGGAAGAGTGATATTGTCACCATCGACATAGCCTCTAAAAAGCGTATTGCCCTTGACAAGGATTTCCCCATTATTTGAGATGCTGAGTTTCCGATGCGGTAACAGTTTCCCTGATGTCAACAGCTCTGCCAGTGAATCTTCGGTCTTAGATGTAGTTACTTGTGACGCCATCTCAGTTAAGCCATAGGTCGTATGCATTGGCAGACCGTTATTAACTGCTTTAGAAATGAGATCTTTAGACACAGCGCCACCGCCAATTAAAATTGCTTTCATTTGTCGAGCAGTCTCAAGACCGGTTCTGTACCGCATCAGTCGGTGTAGCTGTGTTGGAACAAGCGAACAGTGGGACACATTGTGCCTTTCAATTTCATTGGCAATATTGCTATTTCTAACCGGAAATACAATAGCGGCATTAGCTAAAATTGTCTTGAACAGTATTGCCAACCCTCCCACATGGTATATCGGCAACGTCATTAGCCAGCGATCACTGAAATCAAGGCGGATGTTTGTGTTGGAGCCAAGCGCATTGTAGTAATGATTGCCAAACGAATGCATAACTGCTCTGGGAGTTGCAGATGAGCCCGATGTAGCAATTATTGTTGAATTCTGATTTGTATTCAAAGTGATATTTGATTTGGTTGTATCACTTTCAGTCTCAAGTATGACAATAGAATCAAGGGCCTGAACGTTCAGAGATTTTCTTGCGGACAGTTGTTCTGAACGGAGTTGAAAGGCGGTATGCATTGACTGTTCCTCGGCAATCAGGTGTGAACACCCAATTCGGGTCATATACGATGAAATCATCTCAATTGGCCACCGAACATTTATAGGACAGGCCACCACTTTCAAACGAAAAAGTGCCATAAGTAAAATTGGGTATTCAATGCAATTATCAGACAGAATTGCTATCCTGTTACCTGACTGCATCCCTTTTTGTCGAAGCATCTCCGCCGCCGATGCGACAAACTGGTGATACTTTTCGTAGGTGATTGTTCCTTTATCAGAGATTATCGCTGTTTTATCGCCAAAATCAGATGCGGCATGTTCGAGCGGGCAACGGATGTCAGGCATCATTCACCTCGTCGAGAATATCAAGTCGCGGCTCTGGATCAATAGCTGGCTTTATAGTAAGGTCGATTTGTCCCTTTTTGATATTCAATGGTGTCGAAAGAATATCAGAAGTAAATGAATTGGTAGTATCCAGTCCGAGGGCGATATCACGGTTTCTGTTGAGACCGGCTCCAATCTCAGCCAGCGCAACTACGCCGAGTCCGGACTCAAACGATGAACTCACAGTTGCTTTCATCCCAAGCTCATCAGCTTGCATGGCAAACTGTATTGTTCGTTCAAGCCCAAGCAAGGTTGGTTTGAGAATGACTGAAACAATCCCATGTATAGGGGTCAATGCCGATGGTGACAGTATTTTCAGACTCTCATCGAGAGCTATTGGTATTGGGCTTCGAGCCATGTTACACAACCGCAGGATATCGAGATAATCCCGAACAGGTTCTTCAATATACTCAATATCGCAGTCTTTCACCGAACGCATAAATGCAATCGCCTGCTCGATATCCCATCTTCGGTTAGCATCGAGTCTCAGGCCAATATGTTTGCCAATTTTCTTTCGGACAGCATGTGTGAGAGCAATATCCCTCTCAATACTCTGTCTCCCAACTTTAAGTTTGGCCGCCTTGAAACCATTGGCTCTAATTTTCTTTGCTTTGTCGAGTACCTGTTCGTCCGTACCTGCCAGCAAAGCACAGACAGCCACCACATCAGAAGCCTTTGGAGAAAGTAGAGTTCGCAGGGAAGTTTGTTTTTGTTTGGCAATCAACCGAAGCACAGCTGTTTCAACACCAAACCGCACTGACGGAGCGAGCTTGAAAGGACGCAGCCAAGCATCAAACGCTCCACTTATGGGTAACAACTTGTCTGCATCAGGTATATCTACACCATTTAAGTTAGTTTTTAACATCCGGAGTTGCTGTGTGGCGTCGTTTAGACTTTCGCTGCTGAAACCCGGCAATGGGGCTATCTCTCCCCATACCGATATACTGGTTTCAGTGGTCAGACGGATTAACAATCCTTTGCGGCTCTCAAGCTCATTTCCGTCGAATAGCATTGTTCGGCGAAACGGAAGCTCATAAGTAAATATCGAAAGATCTTCAATCCTCACAGCAACCACCCTACGGAGAACAGAAGGCTATACAGAAGAAGCAATTTTCCTGTAGTCTCCAGCACCTTATTCAATTCATACCCGTCTTTGAAAGTGAATACCTTCATTGATGGTTGAATTGCTACGATGAAAGTTGCCATAGAAATTATTGCCAGTGCATGTTGGCCGGTTACAAACCATAGCCCTAATGGAACAAGCGTTGCTATCTTCAAAGTCAGGAGATATTCATAACGAGCAAATGTTTTCCCGAACCTGACAGCGAGCGTTCGCTTGCCTGTGCGGAGGTCATTAGAAATGTCGCGCAGGTTGTTGATAGTGAGAATGGCGACAGAGAAAAGCCCCGGAGAAAGACCGGCGATAAGAACAACACTGTTGATATCAAGAGTTTGGACATAGTATGTTCCCCCAACCGCCACGGGGCCGAAATAGATTAATACAAATAGTTCTCCAAGGCCATTGTAACCAAGCGGGTACGGCCCGCCTGTGTACATGACACCAAAAAGCACCGACGATAATCCAATAATTACAATCGGCCATCCTCCGCGCCAGACAAGATACACTCCAATAATGATAGCGAGAGTAAATGTTAGAATCATAGCGGTTCGCATAGAATGTGGGTTAATCAATCCAGCTTGAGTGGCTCTCGTGGGGCCGAGCCGTTCTCCTTCATCTGCGCCTTTCTTGAAATCGTAATAGTCATTGGCAAAGTTTGTAGCAATCTGTATCAGTAAAGCTCCTGCCAGAGCGGATAAACACGAGAGCAAATGAAATCCACCTACCTCAGTAGCCATAGCGGTACCGATAATAACAGGAGCAGCGGCTGCCGGCAGAGTGTGCGGCCGAGAAGCCAGTATCCATGTTTTAAATGAAGATGAAGGCAAAATAATATCTCCGATTAATTCCTGTCAGCTATATCGGCAACGTTCGTGTATTATGGCTGTCGAGGAAACTTAGAAAAATCCGGTTTGCGTTTTTCTACGAACGCATTGCGTCCCTCCTGACCTTCTTCAGTCATGTAGAACATCATAGTGGCATTGCCGGCTAACTCCTGCAAGCCAGCTTGTCCGTCACAGTCGGCATTGAGAGCGGCTTTTAGACAACGAATCGCAATTGGCGAATTGGCCAATATCTCACGGCACCACTTGATTGTTTCCTCTTCCAGTCTATCCAGCGGGACGACAGTATTAATCAATCCCATATCCAGAGCTTGCTCGGCGTTATATTGACGACAGAGAAACCATATTTCCCGAGCTTTTTTCTGTCCCACAATTCGCGCCATATAGCTGGCTCCATAACCACCATCAAACGAACCGACCTTCGGACCGGTCTGGCCAAAAATAGCATTGTCGGCGGCGATAGTAAGATCACACATCATGTGCAGTACATGCCCACCGCCAATTGCGTATCCGGCAACCATAGCGATAATTGGTTTTGGACAAGTACGAATCTGACGCTGGAAATCGAGAACATTAAGGCGATTCACTCCCTTGCCGTCTGTGTACCCGGAGTCGCCTCGTATCTTTTGGTCTCCGCCGGAGCAGAAAGCCTTGTCGCCTTTGCCAGTTAGGATTACTACTCCAATTTTGGAATCTTCACGAGCATCAGCAAGCGCTTTGCTCATTTCCTGAACTGTTAATGGCCTGAAGGCATTTCGCACTTGCGGACGATTGATTGTAATCTTGGCAATCCCTTCCGCTTTATGGTAAAGAATATCCTTGAACTTCTGAGCCTCTATCCATTTGATATCTTCCATGATAATCCTTTCGTCTATTGAATCAGAAACCGCTTGACCAGAGCTGTAAATTCATCCGGCTTTTCAAAATGAACGTTGTGCCCGGCTTCGGTAACAACAGCAACTGTCACACCCTGAATCAGACCGGCCATTTCTTCAGCTATTTTACAGAATTTAGTATCCTTTTCTCCGACAATCAACAGCGTGTCGTGCTGAACTTCACTGAGCCGCCGCCAGAGCGAGGGCTGCATTCCAGTTCCCATCATGCACAATGACTTTGCAAGACCTTCCCTGTCAACTGATTTACGGTCTTTTAGTAAAGCGGATAACCGCTTTGGGTGCTGCCGAAGAGTGGCAAACAGTGGTTGATTATACCATTCTTGCATAAACTCATTAATTGAGAGCGTTATTATCTTCTCTGCGATGGATTTATCATTAGCACGTCGAACAGCACGCTCTTTCTCTGTTTTTATACCGGCAGAGGATGACTCCAGAACAACTTTGTCAAATCTATCCGGATAATTTAATACTAAATACAACCCCAGACGACCGCCCATTGAATAACCCGCAAGGCTGCATTGTTTAACTCCCAATGAGTCGAGCCACTCAATCAGAGCAGATGCTGTGTGCTCCATGAGAAAATTGTCATCAGATCCTTCAACTACAGTTTGCCCATGACCGGGGAGGTCAGGCATCAAACAATAAAAGTTGCTCGCCAATTCTGCTACAATGTTTCTCCAATCACAGGAACAACCAGTAAAGCCATGTAGAAAAACTGTTGGCGGCAGGGCTTTGTCTCCCAACTTCGCAAAATGAAACTTGTAAGGTGAAGCCACGCTTTCTCAACCTTTGTCAAATTCGGCTGTAATCGAGCGAAGGAATTCATTATGAAGTTTAGCGTTATCCTCTCGATTGGTTTGGATTTCTATCAGTGTTGATGATTCCTCTGTTTGCAAGGCTTTGTATATTTGTCGGAAATCGTTTTGCGTAGAAGGACACTCATATTTAAGGCCGAACTGTTGAGCAATGCTCTCGAAGTTCATATTGTGCGGAGTACCCCAGAAATTTTCAAACATATCATTTCGTTGGGCAATTGGCAGGAAAGAAAAAATGCCTCCACCATTATTGTTAATTACGACGATGGTCATTGGTTTATCAAATCGTTGCAGAAGGCTGAGGGAATTAAGATCGTGCAGTAGCGCCAGATCGCCCAACAATAGGGTTGCCATTCTGTTCAATCCTAAAGCGAACCCGAAAGCTGAAGCTACTCCTCCATCGATGCCGCTCGCCCCGCGATTGCAACCGACAGGAACAGTTGGCCCGTAGACGTCCGCAAATGTGTCCATATCGCGAATAGGCATACTGTTGCCGAGAAACAAACAAGCTTCGGGGTTGATTTGCTGAGAGATAAGGCGAGCTACAGATGGTTCATTAAGTTTATCGTTATCATCAAATTGAGAGGAGATAGCATTACCAACCATTGATGATGACTGGAGGAGTGTTTCCATCCACTCAGTTGCATTTCCAGAACTATGCAGCAGGGGTTCGATTGCTTTTACGAATGATGCCACACTGCTATCAAGACGGTCTGTCAGGAGATGATCCGGATCCTGTCTGTAAGGGTGGTTTGCTACGGTTAGATAGTAACGTGGATGAGATTTTTTCAGCCATGTTGTTAAACGTTTGGATGTTACTCTACCCCCCAAATGAATTACAGACTCAGGTTGATGAATATTAGCAAAGTTCTCATCAGCTAACATAATATCAAAATAGTGAGCGGTTATGTCAAAAGAACTGTCGTTGACAGCGCCAGTGCGAAGACCAGATGTAATATCCGGAAATAACGGCCAGCCAAGTCGCCGAGACAATCTGAGCGCAGCTTGTTGGTCAGCATCATTGCGAAGCGACCCAACTACTACGACACCACGCTTAGTGTTGTTTATCCACCTAACAATGTCTTCAAAATCAAGCCCTGTTGATTTATGCTCTGGTATTCGGTAACCTGTGTATGGTTGATTAGAACCAAGCCATTCAGATAGCATTGAAAGATAATCTGAAAAATTCTCATTCTCTCCCACTGGTGCAAGTGGTTTACGAAACATACAGTTGATATGCACTGGACCTGACGGAGAGCGAATGGAACGATACACCGCATTATCTATAGTCGTAAGTGGAAAGGTTGGCTCAATCTCTTTGCTCGGACATGGCAAATCGCAAAACCAGCGAACGTAATCCCCGTATAGTCGCACTTGATTAATAGTCTGATTGGAACCAGTGTCGCGCAATTCAGGAGGTCGGTCGGCAGTCAATAGTACCAACGGGACCATGTCCTGTGAAGCTTCAACAACAGCGGGGAAATAGTTGGCGGCGGCTGTTCCTGATGTACAAATGAGAGCTGAAGGTTCGCCGGTAGCTTTGCTATAGCCGGTTGCGGCAAAGGACGCTCCTCTCTCATCAAAATGCACTATCGAGCTGGTTTTATCATGCTGAGCCACAGCGGCTGTTAAAGGCGTGTTTCGTGATCCGGGAGATATAAAAAACTGATTTACCCCGCAACGCACTAATTCTTCCACTATGAGAGAAGCCCATACGGAGTTTATATGAGGATACTTCAGTTTCATTTCAAGTGAACAAACGCAAAAACTGTGTAATTTTGTTTTCTATTTCTTCCCATTCCAATTGCCAGTCAGAACCGTCAACAATTCCGGCTCCGGAATACAGGTAGAGCTTGTTATCATAAACTAAACCAGAACGAATAGCTACTGCAAACTCCGCTCCTTCATTGTTTACCCAACCGACAGGACCGGCATACCACCCTCTATCGAATGGCTCCATAGATGCAATTCGATTGCGGGCTTCATCGACAGGATAACCAGCAACAGCCGGAGTTGGATGAAGATTTGCGAGGACATCGCTATCGCTTACCGTTTCTCGAAGTTCGCAGTCAAAACTTGTCATCAAATGCTGAAGTTCCCGCAATTTCATAATGGTTACAGCGTCACCTTCACCAATTTTCTGACATAACATTGAGAGAACCTTGCGAATCGTATCAGCAACAAATAAATGTTCCCGCCGTTCCTTGTCGCTGTTCAGCAATTCTTGGCCAAGACGGTTATCTTCATCCACAGTGTGACCGCGTGGTCTGGTTCCTGCCAGCGCCTCGCAAGATATTCGACGTTCCTCACGTTTGTAGAGTCTTTCAGGAGGAATACTTACAAATGCTCGACCGGGCTGAGGTTCCCATAAGAAACGGAAACATCCGGGTGCTTCAAGATGTTGCAACAATGAGACGGGATCGAGCTTGTCGTCGAACCGAAGTTCCGTTTTGCGGGCAAGAACTATTTTCTGCAAATCTCCAATCTGCAGATACTCCAACGCTTGCAGAATTTTTGTTCTCCACTCTGTCTGATCGGGATTGTCCATGCGATTCAGCAATTGCGGTAAAGGAGTTATATCCTGTTCGATATCAGGATTGAGTTTCTCAAGTTGATGGAGGATATTATCTATATTATCAAAATCATATTCAGGAATCAAATTGCAGGCAAAGTTTGTTCCTTCCTGATTTTTCACCAGTTCAAAACGAGGAATAACGAACGACGATGCTCCAAATTCTGACCATATTCCACGTTGAGATTCCTGAGCGTCAAAACATATACCGCCATAGTAGCGACGCTCGGTATATTCTGTATTCAGTAGGTTCTCTTAATATATCAACGACTCTCTCAACCGATTGGCAACACCAACTGCAGCTGTCTGATGATGGCTCATTCTGTCTGACCAAAATAATCGCGGCAACTCGGTCTGA
>JAYEIF010000171.1:0-10961 GCA_034659895.1 Candidatus Zixiibacteriota bacterium | reverse complement strand
TTTCTCAGAAATATAGAACTGATAGAGCCAGCCAATCACTTCGACATCTTCACACATATCTGGTGTGAGAGCTTCACGAGTATAAGCCAGAATAGATTTACCAGACAACAGATCATCCGGCATGAGAAGTTCAGTATAATCTGCAATCCTTTCAAAAAGAAACGGCATAGCTTTGTTGTAATAGTTACACACCGCTACTATCAACGAACGATACGCTTCGTTCTGCGGATCGTTAGATGGTGTAGTGCCATTTAGTAGCTGAGTAACTTTTCGTTGTGTCTCTTTTGGGATTATAGCTTCATCCATCACACCCATCTTGGCTTCAGCCAGAATCTCTGGCTGTGTTTGATCAGATACAGGCGAGAGAACACCGATGGAGGTATAACTGTTGATATCCATAAAGCGAAAAGCACAGAAACGGTTAAACCAGATATATGCGATTTTCTCAATCACTTGCTCTTTGCTGTTTGCTTTGATCTGCCGTTCAAGCTCATCGACTGCTTTTGGGTTCTCACGGCGAGCGGGGCTATCCTTTGCCAGCACACGGGTTAGCTTTGACGATACTTGTTCTATCAGATTACGCCTTGCGTATTGAGCAAATGTCTTGAGTTTTGATGTGTCCAATTTGGTGTTTCTCCTCAATCCTAAATCTGGATTCTCTTCCCTGTTTTGATTTCCTCTATCAATGCTTTTCGTAGAGCTTCCACATACCGCTCAACATCAGCTTCGTCCATAAGGATTTTCTTAGCAAAGGGAATATGAACGTCCTTACTGGAAACATACACTACAGGTGGTTTTTTTGTCTTGCTGGAACCAGAGTCCTGCTTGCTTGCCAACTCAGACATACGAGATAGAAGTGAGCGATACTCTGACTCTTCAAAGGTGCGTTTCAGATCTAGGATGACAGCAATCACAGTTTGGCACTCAATGCTTTTGTTAAACTGCTGGAATGACTCTATCAAATCTTTCTTATGTGCGTCAGCCAGCTTGGCAAAATCTGACATTTCCTCAAGCTGTTTCTGCAGGCTATCGGCCATCTTTTTTGCTGAGGCAATTTCTTCCTGAACCTTTGCGGTTACTTCCTGCTCTAATGAGCTAAGGCTGGCTTTCAACTGTTGTATGTTATTGCCTTCTAGACAGTTCACATTAGATATTTTGTCTTGCAATTCTTTTGCATCGTTACCAAGATAGCTGAAGTTTGGACTCTGAGTCTGAATAAATTTTGTAACGGAATCAAATATCTCCTTCTGAGAGCCACTCATAAATTTGCGAATTGGATCGAGAGTTTTTTCCTTTATATCAAGTAAATCATCTGCTTGTTGTTTTAGTTCTGTTAGATACCAAGTGTAGGATTTACCTGAAATCTCCTTTAGCTGGTCTATTGCCGTACTAAGCTGTGACTGAAATGGATATTGGTCTGATCGTGATAGTAACGGTTTCAGATCATCATCAATCATTTTCTGAAATGCTTCACCAGTTTCCTGTCCAAGTGACTTAGCTTCACCTGACTTTGGCGGAGCATCAAAGAAGTTTCCAAAAAACTCTTTCAGACTCCTGACTTGCGAGGGTGTAAAATCTATCTGGGGTCGAATCACAATGTCACCGTGAATACGAGTATTACGTAAAGCCTTCTCAAGCTCAGTATTATCGAGAGGATTACTGTCAGAGGTCAGATCAAGTTTCCCACGTGCGGACAACTTTGCGATGGTGCATAGGATGGCGGCGAAATACCAACCGTATGGTTTACGCTCGAAATGCTCAATAAGATTCTTGAGGGTAGTTCTAACACCTGTTTGATTGTTACTTTGAATAAATGCAACTACTTCTTGCTCAGATTCCGGAAGGTTATCGCTAAAAACATTTGGTTCCGTAGACTTCAAAAATTTCCCAATATCATTCTCTGAATACGTGTGCCCTCTTAGCATTCTCAGGTTAGAATAGGCTCGACCAATGAGTTCGTTGAACCCCTTGATAATTCTGGTCTGGGCATCCTCGCCACCTATTTCAATTTCCGTTCCACCAACAAATAGCCGTGCCTTACCAAGAAGTGTTCTGGTTCGCTGTTCGATTTCCAAATATAGATCATGGTTCTGAGAACCCTTGCTTCTTAGAATGTCTGTTATGGATTTCTGCTGAGTAATTGAGATATTTTGTCGGATATACTTTTCTGCTCGCTTATACATAAGAATGTCACGGACAAACCGTTCATCAGACGGCATAATGACAAGCAACTCATCCCGCCCCAGAGATTGCGAATGTAGAAGTGACATGTTTTCAGAGTTCTCATGGAATGGAGTAACTACATGTATAGCTAATTCATATTCACGGCCTTGAAGATTGTCGTCCAGTTTTCTTGTGAACGGATAATCCTGTGAGTTGTCATCGTATCGAATCTTCCTATTCTTTATCACTTGATCGAATATGATCTTGGCAAGTTCGTCAGTAACTTCCTTGGACTCAACATCTGTGTTCTTGATCTCAGTTTCAATATCACGCTCTTCATCAGTCAGATATGAATACAAGTCGCCATTACGCTGGATGTATGATTGTATTACAAGAAGTTTTAGGGATTTTTCTACTTTCTTCTTTAGCTCTGGCTGGTTTTGATCGAAATACTCCAGCATGAGAACAGATAAGTTTCTAATAGTTGCCTTGAATCCCTTGATATACTTAACAAGGAAAAGAGTCTTCAGAAGGCGAACTGCAAACTCATCGTCCAGATTTTTCTCTGCTACTGAAATAGAACTTTGAATTTGAGCCTTGAGTGCAGTGCGAATGCCCTCAAACATTAAATCAAAAGTTGCAAGCTGACCAATCTTGTAATCTCCAATGTGAATTGCAACCTGCTGAAATACTCCCAGCATAGATCGTTCACCCACCGAAGTATGTTTACCCTCAAAGGCATTGTGTTGTGATAGGTTTTGAATGGCAGTTTGGAACATTGTAAACTGGTAGGGGATAAATGGATACGTTTTTGCGAAGTCATCCTGATCCTGAAAGTTCTTATAAGTCTGAGAGCCATCAGCAAAATCGAAAAGGGTTTTGAAGTTATTTTTCTGAGTGTCATAAATACCTGATAAAATACCATTGCCATCTTTGTTTTTCATCAGAAGTCGTTTCTTGATAACTTCAGCAACATCTGCACCTGTTAGTTTCATACGGCATTTGAAGCGAGCTTGAATCTTGGAGAAGTCATTACTTTGTTGCTTACTTCTCTCACCAACGACTGTATTCATGTCTTCCTGTGCGGTAACAATGACCCATGCACGCCCTTTACATTTAGTCGCCAGACTCTCTGCCACCGTCTGTAAGTTTGTCATTAGCTTGACATTGTCGGCGACATACTGGCCCACCTCATCAACAAAGAAGTTCAGTCGAAAATCCTTCTCCTGCTGGTTGATATAGGCATTTATCTGTTCTGCAAAGTCTTCGATGGACAGCTTGTAACTGCGATCATACTTATCCAGAATATTCGAAACTTGCTGACCTGTAGCCATCTCATAGGCTTTATCAATATCTGAGGCCACTCGCTTGGAGCGGATTCGTCCCCATTCCCAATCATGAGATGAAATTTCAGAGAAACTGTCTTTGAACTTCTGAAGCAAGTTGTCTCTGTCCAACTCTCTTTCAAATTGTGCGATATAAGGCTGTTTCCCATAATAGCCACAAGCTTCATCGAACACCTTTACAAATACTGCAAGCAACGCATCAACTTGAGTTTTACTTATTATGTCAGCCTTTTGATCGATATTGAAAAGGATACTTTGTGATGGAATCGCTATGGCTCGTTTCAGATCACCACGAAGAAGTTCGTTGTCACCACATTTTGAAATGAATGTGTCAAATACATGGATATTGTCAATTAGACGGTTCTCTAAGAGAAGAGCGAGAATCTTTAGAAGATGAGATTTGCCAGAGCCAAAAAAGCCAGAGATCCACACACCATTAGCACCCTGATAATTATTATAGGCTTCAAGAAAAGCTTCGAGTCGTTTCTCAATTTCATTTGTTAGAACATACTCTTCGAATTCAAGTAGAAGGCTTCCTTCGTCATCGGCTTTGATAACGCCCTCTATCGGACGATCAACTCGTTTTGCAAAAATTGATTTCAGAGTTACGTTATTTCCCATATTCACACCTTATATTCATTTATATTGAATGCTCTGTAGTAATTGTCATCGTGTAGTTTGCCAAACAGTTCCAATGAAGAGCCAAGCTCCAGAGAATGCTTATATTCTCCCGGAAAGAACATAACCATCGGAACATTCTTAATCACGCTTTGTAGGTTGTTCAATATTTGATGTGAGCGGATATAGGGAAACACTTCCCCAACTCCCGACAAGAATACAATATGATAAGCATCTTCTTGTATCCGCTTAGCTATAGCTGGAGTTAAGACTGATTCAACATCAAGGATAGATTGCAATTGGCTTAATAGTTCATCCTTAGCCATTGATTCCTCATGGTCGATATACCATTGCCAATCGTCATCGATGTTAAGTATGTCTATTGACAATTCATATAGATTTACATTCAAGACCTTTATACCCGACTGAGCGAGCTTATTTATCAGTTGTTTTTGCATTTGCTGAGCCTGTATTGATTCTTTTGCGTCATAAGGACAAATAAAGAATGGAACTTCTTTTCCAAGTCCTTGCATTTTAAGGAATCTATCGCTCATCATAATGTCCAATAGATGAGAATATCGTTCATTCAATGTGTTGTCACTTATACTCATTTGTTACAACCTATCTGTTTTAGATCTTTTTGCGATACTGGAAATACAGTCAAATCTTCGAGGGATGAATTATCTACTGCATTTACCACTCTTGAGGACAACACCATTGGATTGATTCTGTTATTAGCACTCAGTAATCCAATTTCATGAAGTAATCGAAATAGCACTTGTCGTAGTTTTTTTCTGGTAGAATCTGTTATACTATCCAGTTCGTCCGACCATGCGGCTTTTGCATTGAAGAAGGTATCAAAGTCTGAGTATGTCAGTTCATATTTTAGGGTTAGAAACTTCTCTCGGATCACCTCAACAGAAAACTCACGAATAAATTTATACTTTCGGCAAATAGCTAACCAAAGAATGTGAGATTGTTCTTGTGAATTTCCTTCGGCAAGTATCTGTAACTCGCCTTGATTAAGAAACTCTAATCTTGAGCAAATTTCACCAGTCAATTTTTTTGATGTAGTGAGAGTTCTTGACTGGAGAATATTTTGAACTACGACTTGTTCCCTTACTTTTTTCCAATTCCCTATTTCATGATATAGGTTGGCTACTCGCACTGATTCTTGGAAAAGAAGTCCACCAGTCGTAAAGGACATATTATATTCTGTTGTTTTTTTCTTCACAGAATATCCCACCCAATAGATTTTCCAATTGGCAGAGATTGCTTGTGGCAATTAGCCAACTCTTCTCTGAGCTGAGTTCTATTCATTGCCCCTCGATCTCTCCAGCCTCACCGGACTTAACCCACTTGTCGATCTCTTCAGCTCTGAACTTCCAAAGACGACCTACCTTGTGAGCTGGCATTTTCTTGCGGTCAATCCATTTGTATACCGTAGGTGGTTTTATACCTAAATAGGCCGCAATTTCATCTACCGATAGCCATCTATCATCAGACATCACACAAAACCCTTTGTTTATGATTTCCTCTGTTACCCCTTCGCCTGTCCAAATGATACAAGCACAGGAGACTTAATAATACGAAACGCCTTGTGTGAAGTCAAGTGATGGACAAAATTGGGTAATATCGCATTTAGATAACAGGGATATCCTTGATAATTCAAGGATATTTTTGTATAGTTAAGTAACAGGAAGGGAACAACGGTGTTTTTCAAATCTTTTGCATGGAAATTACAACTAACAAATTAATCAGGAATAAACAATGAAACGTAATGCTTATGTGTTTATCTTTACAGCTTTGCTGATAATGTTCTCGGCTGTCAGCGCTTTTGCTTTTGAACCAATGCTTGACACCAGAATAGATTATGGCGTTGGAGATACGCCGATATGATAAAGTGGGCAATGCCCCGTATTGTGAAAGCAGAGGATAAATGTCACGATTAAGCAAATCTCAATTTATTCGAGGACTACAGTGTCAGAAATCTCTGTGGTTGTATCGAAACAAATATGAACTGAGAACTCTTCCCAGTCCTGCTCAGGAAGCCATTTTTGGTGCTGGAACAGATGTTGGCATTTTAGCTCAGCAGTTATTTCCAAACGGGCATGAGATTGTCTATTCCTCTGATAAAGTTGATGAGAATGTTGCTAAGACTAAGAAATTGATCGAATCTGGTGCTGAAACAATCTATGAAGCCACGTTCATCTACGACAATATCTTGGTCATGGTGGACATCTTGTACAAAGGTAAGGATGGCTGGGAACTCTATGAAGTGAAATCCTCATCTGAGGAAAAATCAACACACAAGAATGATATTTCAGTTCAGTATTATGTTCTGACTGGAAGCGGGCTCGAAATATCAGTAGCGGCACTTGTTCATATCAATACTGGATACGAACGTAGAGGTGATCTGGACATCAAACAGCTTTTTACAATCAAAGACCTCACCGAGGCTGTCGTAGAAAATCAGCCGTTTGTGAAAGAGCAATTGACCACCCTGCGAGAGATGCTTGATGGTGATGAGCCTCAGATTGACATAGGACTACACTGTTCTGATCCCTATGAATGTGATTTCCATGATCACTGCTGGAAACATATTCCAGAGAACTCTGTTTTCGATCTCTTTAGATTGAGTTGGAAGAAAAGATTCGAGCTGTATCAAAAAGGGGTCATTAAGTTCGAGGACATTCCATCAGATTATCGTCTGACTAAAGCCCAGCAACTTCAGGTAGATGCCGAACTCAACATGAAAGACTTCATCAATCCAGATGGTATTATGAAATTCTTAGAGCAACTTGAAGGGCCAATCGGGATGCTCGATTTTGAAACTTTCAACCCAGCGGTTCCACCTTTTGATGGCCAACGACCTTATCAGAAGATTGCCTTCCAATACTCACTACACATTCTCGATGAGGACAAGCTGGATCACTTTGAGTTCTTGGGAGAAGCGGGTAAAGACCCACAGGAGGAGTTAGCTGATAGAATGATCGCAGAAACCAAGGACTGCAAGACGATTCTTGTTTATAACATTGGTTTCGAGAGAACTATTGTTAAAGATTTGGCTAAACGATTCCCAGACAAGACCGATGATTTACAGAGTATTATTGATCGAATGATTGACATGATGAAGCCGTTTCAAGACAAGCACTACTACACAAAGGAAATGCGAGGCAAGTATTCGATAAAACTCGTCTTGCCTGCTCTGATTCCTGAACTGAGTTATGACGGCTTGGATATTGGTGACGGCGGTATGGCTATGGATGCCTACGCCAGATTACAAACGATGACCGATGTCAATGAAATGGAGAAGATCAAAAGTGATCTTTTGAAATATTGTGGACTCGACACCTATGCGATGGTGAAGATTCTGGAGAAAATGAAAGAAGTGGTTATTTTATTAAATAAGGAGAACAAAAATGACTACCGAAATGAAAACCAATGAGACAAATGCCTTTTCGTCAGCAATTAAGTTCGATGCACCAGGGATGGTTGATTCTGCAATTGAAGAAGGGCTTGATATTAATGCCCCATGCAATCAAGGGATGACGCCATTAATGATGGCTCTGGGTATGAAGAAGCCATCAATGATCCGTTGTTTGATTGATAAGGGAGCTGATGTAAATGTTACAAGCCAAGGTGCTTCGCCTTTGTTCTTGGCTGTGACTTCCAATCAAAATGAGATGGTACAATTACTTCTGGAAAATAGTGCCGACTCAAACGTCAAATGGCAAGGTAGTACTCCGTTATTGGTTGCAACACAAGATGGTCTAACGGACGTTGCTATTACTCTGATCAAATTGGGAGCAGATGTCAATGCACGAGACGCACACGGTGTGACCGTGCTAATGCTCGCTGCAACCTATGGTCGTACTGAGATAGTAGAAAGCTTGCTTGCAAACGGTGCCGACGCAAACGCAAAAACCGATGACGGGCTCGTAGCGTTAGGGTATGCTAAGCACTACAAACAAGCGAAAGCTGTTGAGCTCATCGAGAAACATCTTGGTGTATTTAATTAACTATGGCATATCTTCTCAATTGATGAACTCAATGTGTGTGCTTGATATGCGTGAGGACGACGAAAAATAAGATGCTTGTTATAAATTAACGAAATTGAGGAAATTATGAAAACAATTATAAAACAACCAACTAATAGTGTTGCCACAGGCAGCACCACACATAGAGTGAGTGCTTCAACAGCTATATCAAATAACTTTTTCGATTATGCACCAAGGGAATTAACCCACTCGTCATTCTGGGCATGGGTTTTGGTACATTCAAATATGCCAAATACAGATGAATATAAACTGGCTAATAGTTTTCTTAACCATGTAGGGATAATCAATGAAGTAGTTAAAGCTGTAAAAAGAGAAGTTTCAGTACCCATGACTAAAGGAAAAGGAAAAAACCGCTTTGATATTGTTGTATTTTTTGAGTCAGGTAACTGTCTTATCATTGAAAACAAGATTAAAGCAGGTCTTAATAGCAACCAGCTTTCAAGGTACGAGAATGTTAATAACATAAACGTGCCGAACGATGGTAACTACACAATCAAGTATAGAGTATTCTTGAATAGTGGCTATGACCTCGGATATACTACTAACATCAATAAACATCTTAAGTTAGCAAAATGGACTACTGTTTCCGTTGATGACATCTGGAATATGATAAACACAATAAGTGGAACATCACAATTGCTCAATGATTATAGTGACTGGTTACAAGCCAGATTTGATGAATGGGATAGAATCATAGATGATCTTACATCCCCCAATAATGCTTTATTTACCGAATCAATCAAACACCCAGTTGGTCAATATGAAATCGCAAAAAAAGCCTTAGGGCAATTCAATGGTTTTATCACACATGGAAACCACAATGGAGGGAAATCCTATGTTAACTTTCTTTTCTACGGAATAAATGATGGTAAATGGGAAAAATGGCAATCAACATCACCACGAGAATATCGTGCTATATTATTATATACTTTTGAGTGCAACAAAGTAACACTTGTTCAATATTTACATAAATCAAACCTTGAGTATCCACCGGAATGGTTAGACACTCTTAATGAAAAACAACGAATGAAAAATAAATTAATAACTCATTTTAAAAATATAGTTAACAATTTCAAGTTTGATCTTGGTACACCCCCTAATAGGGGGGACTTCAAATCAACGATAGGTATTTTTAAGTTAGAAAATGCAAAGCATTTGCAGAACCTCTACTCGCACTTGCCTGATTTCCATAATGAATTCCTAAAAGCATTGCAAGGCGATAATTGGCCTAAAAAGTATTTCTGTAAAAGTAAGAGTGTATGAAAACTAAGAGGACATTGAAATATAATGTTTCATCGTAAAGCAGAACAGCATGCGATTAGAAGTGCTTTGAGTATTTAGTCGAGGCTGTGAGTTGAAAACAAAGGAAGATCAGACAATGACTCAAAAGAATGATATTATACAGCAAATTCAAGAACGTCTGCTCGCCGAGGATCGGGTGTGTGAAGTTATGGGAATGGAATCAGACCAGTTCTGGAATGAAATTCTGACAGAAGCAGAACGAAAGGTGTTGCACGAAGATAAGAAACAATTAGTAGATATGTGTGTAAATGATCCAGTTCAGAAATATGCCCTTGAGTCGTGGCGACTCGACTATATGCCTGGCAACTGTATTCCATCTCGTCTTTATGAAGCAATGGTAGAAGGTGGGGCTGTATCGGTAAGAGTAGGGGACCAAGATAGTTCTGTAGAAATGTCATCCTCGATGCTTTCTGAATTAGTAGATGGCGATGAGAAATACGAAATGGATTTTGGTGCCTTCTGCATTACTATTGAAGAAGTGCAAGGATAATCGCTTACTGTACGGACAGCTAAATTGAACTAATGGACAATGAAATGAATCAAGAGTGCAAAAACATGAAGCCATTATCAGACAACGAATTTGATAAGTGTTTGAAAAGTGAAAAATTCGATACCATTCAAGCTCTCACTGACAATCAGGCTGAAACGCTTGCCAAATTAGATGGTAATGAGTTGGATTTATCGGGCTTGGTTGTAATTACAGACGAGCAGGCAAAAATACTTGCCAATAGTAAAAGAACGGAACTAAGACTTGATGGTTTAACCTCGTTGACTGTGACTCAAGTTGAGTCGCTTGCTGAGTATATGCTACTCATTTTATCTTTTGGGGGATTGACAGCAATATCGGATGAAGTGGCGGAAGCTTTGTCGCATTGTCAGGCGGAAAGATTAGAACTAAATGGTTTAAAACAGTTGACAGATGAGCAAGCGAAGTGGCTGGCTCAATTTGATAGTGCAGATTGTTGGCTAACTATGAATGGGCTGGATGAGTTGACAGACTCACAGGCTGAATCATTATCACAGTTTAAATGGAAGTATTTGATTCTTGAGGGGATTTGTTCACTCACAAACGCACAGGCAGAATCATTTTCCAGATTTAAAGGTGAATATCTCCGGTTAGGATTACACCTATCGGACTGTAGTGATTATCAGCAAAAACTGCTGAGTAAAGTTCTGTTTTAGATGTCTTGTAGGTTGAGGTGAAACAAATAAGCAGTACGAGGACAGACTTGATTTGACACTTGCATGAAGTCAAGTGGTCATTTATCTCTAAATTAACAAAACAAGGAGATAATTATGACCACTCAACAGAAACTCGTCCAGAAGAAACAAACCCTTCTGGAACTGGGGGAATACCTTCAGAACGTATCCGAAGCCTGCCGTATAAATGGCTGCTCCCGCCAGCATTTCTACGATATCAAAAAAGTATATGAGAGTCAAGGATTGGAGGGTTTGAAAGAAAAAATTATTC
>JAYEIF010000170.1:0-10966 GCA_034659895.1 Candidatus Zixiibacteriota bacterium | reverse complement strand
CAAGCCTTTTAAGCTATTTACAACAAAACCCTTTCACTTGAAACAATACAAAACATGCTTATCTATTTATGAACAAAGAACTTACCCGCCTGTCGAGCGGACAGGTACTTTATTCAGCAGACCCTAATTAAATCAGTAGATATTATCAGTCTCGGAATGAGAACTCTCTGACCAAGTGCTCTATTCGTCTGACATCGTGGTTTGCGATTTTTGTCATTCTAAAACCGGTGCTGTAATAATCAGGATTAATATCTTTATTACTCCATAAGCTGCTGACATCAAATGTAATTTCTTCACTTCCGAGTATATTTAATGGGAGCGACATTCTCATATTGAAAGTTTTGTTTGTATCAATGGGTCCTTTACTAATGAGTTTGACCCCTTCAGTGGTGATATCAAGAACTCTGCCAATGGGTTGTTTTGAATTCTTATCGAATACCTCAGGATATGTAATCAACTGCCACCTTTTCAGCGTTCTCCCATCATGTTCCATCACACTACCTCCATTTTATACTACTGAAAGATCCACTTGTGAATGCGAATATCTTGTTTTGTATTATTATGTGTCGGCATCACAGGGAATCTCTGTAGCTTTCCCTAATGCGTTGGCTTCAGGATTCAAAAAAACTTGCGGTTGACTCTGTTCTGGGCTAATATCATGATATATGAAATCAAAAGCTGACAAACTTAAAGAAAATCTACTGTCTTGTCCTGAGCGTATTCCTGTCCACATAGCAATAATTATGGATGGTAACGGTCGTTGGGCAGCCAAGCGTAACAAACCACGCACTTTCGGCCACGAGGCTGGGGTGAAAGCGGTGCGCGAAACTGTACAGTCAGCTGCGGAATTGGGTGTAAAGTATCTTACGCTTTACACTTTTTCATCTGAGAACTGGAAGCGTCCACATTCTGAAGTAGTAACCTTGATGTCATTACTGTCACGCACTATCCGTAAAGAGCTTAACGAGCTAATCAAGAAGGACATTAAACTTTTGACTGTTGGACGTATCGACGGTCTGTCGGCAAGTCGGCGAAAAGTGCTTGCTGATGCTGTACGCAAGACTCGCAATAATAAAGGGCTGGTTCTTATTCTTGCCTTGAACTATGGGGGACGTACGGAAATACTTGATGCTGTCAAATCCATAGCTAACTCTGTGCGGGCGGGTTTAATGGACTTGCCGGATATTGATGAAGAACTTTTTTCAAATTTTCTATACACAGCTGCTTTGCCCGACCCTGATTTACTCATACGCACTTCCGGAGAGATGAGAATATCAAATTTCTTGCTATGGCAAACCAGCTACACGGAGTTGTATGTGATAGATACCCTATGGCCGGATTTCAACCGTAGTGATTTTTTCCAAGCTGTTCTGAACTACCAGCAACGGGATCGCCGTTTTGGGAAAACAGGCAGAAAATCGTCATCGTGAGTAGAAATCTCTTAACCAGAATTGCAGTAGCATGTGTCGCTATTCCAATTATCCTCTGGATTAGCTATCAGGGCGGAGCGTGGCTTTTTGGTATGCTTTTACTGTTTGCTCTCGTTGGAACAGTGGAGTTTCTCAAAAGCGAAAAGTACCGTGTAACTAAGCCTGCCTTTTGGGTAGTGTTACTTGTGGTTGCGGTTATTTTTACTGTGTTGTCAGGCTTTGAACTTAAGATTGTATCCAGTGTTAACGATATTTTGACTGGTTCGGCAGTTGGCTCTGCGTTAGTTCTTTTGATTGGGTTTTATCTCTTGTCTGCTATGCTCTTTGCTGTAGGAAAAAATGATCCAGAGGATCTCTTTGCTGGTCATTCGCATTTATTCTGGGGGGTAGCATATCTTAGTCTGACATATCCAATTGTGTTTCTTGTGGGCAACGGAGTGAATGGATTCTATGGTGGGGATTTACTATTGTTTTTGTTTGGGCTTCTATGGGTGGGAGATACTGCGGCTATGGGATTTGGTTTCTGGGTAGGACGACACAAACTTGCGCCTGCTGTTTCGCCAAATAAGACAGTCGAAGGATTGATAGGAGGTATTATTGGCTCAGTTGCTGTTGGAGTTCTGATGTTCTTCTGGAAATTTGATAATCTTGGATTATGGCATACTCTTGTTATAGCTGTCGGATGTTCCATTTTCGGTCAAATGGGCGATTTGGTGGAATCGATGTGGAAACGTTCCCTGAATATCAAAGATTCTTCTGCAATCATCCCAGGCCATGGGGGAATACTGGACAGATTTGATTCTCTCCTCTTTGCCGCACCCTTTATGTATGCTTATCTCAAGTTGATTGCACAATAGAGAGTGTTGGATTTCTTCCTTTTTTGTGTTTCTCTATTATCAATAATTTGGACTGATAATCTTACATAATAGGAATTATTTCTGTTGTTTTTGTAGTTGTTCTTATCTTTGAAATCTGGCTATATTATTAATATAGATTTGATATAAATATTATGGGTTGCACTGATGAAAATTGCAGTAGGATTTTTCAGTATTGTAGTTATTATTTTTGTAAGTTGCACTTCTTATCCGCGCTATCGTACTGGCGGAGCGGAGCTGCCAGCTACTGTTGCACCGCAAGGGATTAACTGGAATACATCCGAATATGTGAAACTTGGCTTAATCTTTGAAGAGTATCTCGGGAAACCGTATGCAGGCAAATCGCTCTATGAACCTGGAATTGACTGCTCACTGTTTACTCAGGAGGTGTATAGCCAATATAATGACACTAAGCTTCCACGGAAGGTCAAAGACCAGATAAAAGTTGGGACCAAAATCACTCGAAATCTAATTCGGTATGGGGATCTAGTTTTTTTTAGAACCAGTCATAACTATGTGTCCCATGTTGGAATCTCTGTCGGTCATAATCAGTTTATTCATGCATCCTTATCGCAAGGTGTAATGATTAGTAGTCTTCTTGAAAAATACTGGAGCCAGCGATATATTGGCGCCAGGCGTATTGTTGAATGATTAGAATATGTCAGTTTGAGCAATTGTGTGATGGCAAACCTAACGCCGGAACTAAAGTTAAAGCTTAAAAATCTTCCTGCATCCCCCGGAGTTTATCTATTTAAGAACTCTCGTGGCCAGATTATCTATATTGGCAAAGCTAAAAACCTGCGCAATCGGGTTCGGACATATTTCCATTCGTCAGCGAATCATACATTACGTACGGCTCACATGGTAGCCAAGGTGACCGATCTTGAACTGCTGTTAACTGACACAGAAATAGAGGCGCTTATCCTTGAGGCAAACCTTGTCCACGAACAAAAACCGCATTATAACGTTGACCTCAAAGACGATAAACACTTTCCCTATATTAAAGTTACGACTCAAGAGCCGTTCCCGCGGGTTTTGATTGTGCGTCGTGTTGAAAAAGATGGCGCAACATACTTTGGTCCTTATACCAGTTCTCGACACATGCGTCGCACGGTAGATTTTCTAACCCACCTGTTTAGAATCCGTTCCTGCAATCATGTGCTTCCGCCACCTAAGGGGAAGAAGGTCTCGGTCTGCCTTGATTATTATATCAAGCGTTGTGATGGTCCTTGCGAAGGACACCAAACAGAAGAAGAATATAACGAGGGAGTAAAATCTGTCCTGATGGTTTTGTCGGGGAAATCGAAATCGCTGGTGGAGTATCTTTCGGAGCGTATGAAAATTGCCTCGGATGCTTTGCAGTATGAAGAAGCCGCTCTCATCAGGGATCAGATAGAGGCTCTGGAGTCGATCAGAGCTAAGCAGAAGGTGGACACAGGTGAACGTATTGACAGAGATATAGTCGCACAATCACGTGAAGGCAATCACGCTGTGGCAGTGGTGATGCAGATTCGAGAAGGGGTTTTAATAGGGAGACAGAATTTCCAGTTGACTGCAAGGGAAAATCATACCGATAAAGATATTTTGAGGATGTTCCTTATGCAATACTACGGCCATCAACCTAATCTGCCCGAGGAACTGTTTCTGCCGTATAAGTTTCCTGATATAAATCTGTTCGCACAATGGCTGAAATCACAGAAGGGCTCGCGGGTCAAGCTTTTGACACCCCAGATTGGAGTTAAAGTAAGACTAGTTGATCTTGCTTTTCGTAATGCTCAGTTGCTGCTTGATGAATTGTTGATTCAAAAACGCAAGCAGTCTGAGCATACCAGTAAGATGGTGACTGCTTTGAAAGATGTTCTTAAGCTAAATCATTCGCCGCGGACGATGGTTTGTTTTGATATTTCTAATACCGGTGAAACCGACGCTGTTGGATCATGTGTATATTTTGAAAATGGCAAACCTCGGAAAAAAGAATATAGGCATTTCAAAATAAAGGATGTTCGTGGTCAGGATGATTTCCAAATGATGAAAGAGGTTGTGGGGCGTTATTTCCGTCGTAGGTTGGAGGAACGACTTAACCTGCCTGATCTGGTTGTGCTCGATGGTGGAAAGGGACAGTTGTCGTCAGTGCGGGCTGAACTGATTCAGCTCGATCTGAATGAACAGCCTGTCATAGCTTTAGCCAAACGACTTGAGGAGATATTTGTTCCCGATGTAGCAGGTCCAATCGTTATAAAAAAAACATCTCCCGCCCTGATTCTTCTGAAAAGGATTCGAGATGAAGCTCATCGATTTGCGATAACCTATAATCGTAAAGTCCGTTCACGAAGAACGATTAAATCGAAACTGGACAGTGTCAATGGGATCGGTGAGGCCAAAAGGAATCTGCTTCTGAAGGAGTTCGGTTCTGTTGAGCGAATAAGAAAGCTATCGGTTAAAGAACTCGCATCAGTGAAGGGGATAACCCCTAAACTGGGTCAGGCTATTCTTGATACACTGGCATAAATGGTTGCAAAAAATTAGAAGGTCTTGTATACTCCGACATGCTTGAACAAACCAAAGCATATACTGTTGCTGCTATTACACGCATGATTAAGGATACACTTGAGGAGTCATTCTTCAATATCTGGGTGGAGGGAGAAATATCCAATTATCATCATCATTCGTCCGGTCATCGGTATCTCAGTTTGAAGGACGACAACGCTGTGTTAAAAGTTACCATTTGGCGCTCGGTTGGAAAGAGTATTCGGTTTGAGCCAAAAGATGGACATAAGGTGTTAGCCTATGGTAATATTTCAGTGTATGAAAAAGGCGGACAGTATCAGCTAAACTGTCGCAAACTCATTCCTGTTGGGATGGGTGAGCTTGAACTTGCATTTCGTCAGCTCAATTCCAAGCTCGAAATGGAAGGTTTGTTTGATGAAGATAAAAAGAAAGAGATTCCTCGCTATGCAATAAAGGTCGGTATAGTAACTTCGCCGACCGGCGCCGCAATTCGCGATATTATTCAAATTGCCCAACGCCGAAACAACTCGGTTCAAATTGTTGTATTTCCGGCAAAGGTGCAGGGAGAGGGAGCAGAAAAAACAATTGCAACTGGAATAGAGTATTTTAATACGCGGGATGACATCGATATAATTATCATTGGTCGTGGTGGTGGATCACTCGAAGATTTATGGCCGTTCAATACTGAAGTTACAGTTCGAGCTATCGCAGAATCAAAAATTCCTTTAATCTCTGCCGTTGGGCATGAAGTGGACTTCTCACTTTCTGACCGTGCGGCTGATATGCGTGCTCCTACACCATCAGCGGCAGCAGAGCTTGCAGTTTGGTCTCTAAAAGAATTCAAACAAGCAATATCTGCTTTGCGATACAGCCAGTTCTCACTTTTGCGAGCGCGTTTATCAGAATCATACAATCAATTGCGGGCTTTGCTGAAGCGTCCTGTGCTGGCTCAACCAATGGATATGATCTATCAACGTAGACAGACATTAGATAGGCAACATCATTTACTTTCTCAGGCGGGAAAAAACAGCTTTGAAAAACATCGAAATCGTCTATCTTTAATTATATCGCAATTGGAAGCATTGTCTCCGTTGCGTGTGCTGGCTCGAGGTTATTCTGTCAGTCGAATGTTGCCAAATCAAACTATCGTAACATCGGCAGAGCAGTTGCACACTGATGACCGAATGGAAACATTACTCTTGGATGGTACAGCAATATCTGTGATTGAAAAAATAATAATGAGGAAACATGCCACTACAGAAGAAGCCTGAAGATTTTGAGTCTGCTATTGACCGTCTGGAAGAAATTACCGATTTACTTGAAAGCGGAGAGGCTACGCTTGAAGAATCCATCAAGTTGTATTCGGAAGGTCTTGAGATTGCCGGATTCTGTAATAAAAAACTAAGTGAAGCCGAGAAGAAGATTCAGATTGTTACGCAGAATAATGAGTCTCTTGCCGAAGAAGATTTTGAGCAGGGTGGAGAACTATAATGACATCGGCTGAAACTGCCAATGTACGTACTTTTCTCAAAGAAAAAGGACAGATTGTCGACAAACTTCTTGATAGATATCTGCCTTCTGCCAATGCTGATCCTGTCTTGCTCCATACTGCCATGCGATACTCTGTCCTTGCACAGGGAAAACGACTAAGGCCTATTTTAGCTCTCGCTTCTTTCGAATATTGTGGTGGCAAAGTTTCTGGTGAGGATCAACCAATTCACTTTGCTATGGCTGGACTTGAAATGGTTCATACCTATTCACTTATTCATGATGATTTGCCTAGTATGGATAATGATGATCTTCGTCGCGGAATCCCGACATGTCATAAGAAGTTTGGTGAGGCTACTGCTGTTTTAGCTGGAGATGCACTGCACGATATCGCTTTTCTTTTAATGGCACGTACCGGCATGGTCCAAGCGGTGAAGGAACTTGCGGAGGCGCTTGGAACAGAGGGTATGATCGGTGGGCAGATGGCTGATGTTGAAGCAGAGGGTTGCGATGTTAACAGAGATGAAGTGATACACATTCATACACGCAAGACCGGCGCCTTAATCCGCTGTGCGTTGCGATTAGGAGCTTTAATAGCCAATGCTGATGATACTAAATTGGCTGCTATGACAAAATTTGGTGAAAAGATAGGGTTGGCTTTTCAAATTATTGATGATATTCTTGATGTAGAAGGTGATGCTAAACAATTAGGGAAAAATGTCGGCTCTGATAGTGAAATGAAAAAGGCTACTTATCCCGGAATTGTTGGCTTTGAACAAGCGCGACATGATTCTGCTGTCCTCATCGAAGAGGGAGTGAATGCTCTGTGTGATTATGGAAATAGTGTCCTGAGAAATATTGCTTACTATATTGGTCAACGAAACAGTTAAGGAATATAAAAAGATATGAGATATTTATCTAATATCCAATCTCCAAAAGATATTAAGATGCTCTCTGTTGAAGAACTAGTTGAACTTGCGGCTGAAATCCGACAGGATATTATCTCGTTTGTTTCTCAGACAGGTGGTCATCTGGCTTCAAATCTTGGGGCAATAGAGCTAAGCATAGCAATCCACTATGTGTTTGACCTGCTTATAGACAGGGTTGTGTGGGATGTCAGTGACCAGGTGTATACCCATAAAATTCTCACTGGCCGCCGTGACCGTATGAATACGCTCCGCAAGTATGGTGGACTATCCGGATTTGCCAAGCGAAGTGAGTCGAAATATGATCATTTTGGAGCAGGTCATGCTTCGACTTCTATCTCGGCTGCTCTGGGAATGGCAGCTGCTCGTGACAATGCTGACAAAAAACACAAAGTTGTAGCAGTTATTGGCGATGGAGCTATGACAGGGGGGCTTGCCTTTGAGGGTCTTAATAACGCCGGTTCATCGAAGAAAGACTTGCTTGTCATTCTGAATGATAACAATTGGGCAATCTCCAAAAATGTAGGCGCTATGTCGCGCTATCTAACCACCATTATGTCTGACGAAAAGTTTAACAAGCTTCGAAATGAAATCTGGGAACTGACAGGGCGATTCAAACGGCGTGACAAGATTCGAGAGACTATCTCTCGCTTAGAGGACTCGATCAAAACTCTCATAGTACCGGATATGATGTTTGAAAAATTTGGCTTTCGGTATTTTGGACCAATCGACGGTCATGATATGGGATTACTTATTAGGACATTGGAACGGGTAAAAAATATCCATGGTCCGATTCTTCTCCATATTGTAACTATTAAGGGGAAAGGATATGCTCCCGCTGAAGAAAATCCCTGTAAATATCACGGGGTTGGTAAGTTTGATAAAATAACCGGTAAGGCAGTGCCAAAGACAGGTAATTTGCCTTCATATACTAAGGTTTTTGGCGATACGATGCTGGAACTGGGGGACAAGGATCATCGCGTAGTGGCAATTACCGCTGCTATGGCTCCCGGCACTGGACTAGTGGATTTTTCAGAGAAGTACTCTGATCGTTTTTTTGATGTTGGGATTGCTGAAGGTCACGCCGGGACATTTGCTGCGGGGCTTGCTGTCGATGGCATAAGGCCTTATTTGGCACTTTATTCAAGCTTCCTTCAACGTTCTTTCGATAATGTAATCCATGATATCGCTTTGCAGAAACTGCCGGTGGTAATGTGCCTGGACCGTGCTGGTCTGGTTGGCGATGACGGCCCTACCCATCATGGAGTCTTTGACTTGTCGTATTTATCTATGATCCCTGATGTTACAATTGCCGCACCTAAAGACGGTAATGAACTGCGGGCGATGATGCACTACACAATTGACAATGAACTATCAGGCCCAGTGGCAATTCGCTATCCACGCGCTGCTATACCATGTGAGATGCGTAAGGAAATCGATAAAATTGAATGGGGTAAGTGGGAACAACTAACATCCAAATCTGAAATTGTTGTGTTGGCAGTTGGTACGATGGTGGAATTGATGCAGAGAGTGGCTGAAGTGCTTGCTGAAAAAGATATTTCCCTGACAGTTGTTAATGCCCGTTTTGTAAAGCCATTCGACGAGGAGATGCTGAAAGAAATTACAAGCTGGGCTCATGTGATTCTTACTGTGGAAGAAAATCAATTGTGCGGGGGATTCGGAGAGGCTATTGCAAGCTATCTAATAACAAATGGATATACCGGACATTTCAAGTCGTTCGGTTTGCCGGATCGTTTTATTACTCACGGAGCACGCGACTTGTTACTTAAAGAAGTTGGTCTTGATGTTGACTCAATTGCAACAACGATCGAGGAACTATTCAGCCATAAAGAAGGTGGGCGATTACTGCGAAGACTCTTTCTCCATCGGAATAGTAATAATAAAAAGAAATCACATCACAACAATGTCAAACATACGATTTGAGAATAGGATATAGATTACCATATTTCCCGACGGCTTTTTGGCTATAAGGTTGAAATTTGCTAAACTACAGTTTTTTTGAAGTGTCCGATATTTCCTTGCCAATGTAACTGCGAAGAAGTTATCTTTCCAATATGCGTTTTGGCCTGATTGTAAATACACACCAATTAGGTGCCGGTGATGCCGTCATGGCCTTTCTTGAATGGGCTCGCAAGAGAAACCATGAGGTCATTATCTCTGATGAACACCGGCAGATTGGCGGTGATACGAATACGTATTTACCTCGCGATGCTATTGCTTCTAAGGTTGATATAGTTGTCTCGATGGGTGGCGATGGTACGTTGCTGGCGTCAGCTCGTGCTGTTGGTGCTATTTGTACTCCGCTACTTGGGATAAACCTTGGTTCGCTTGGTTTTCTTACACAGCTAACGCCAAAGCAATTAATCTATGCTCTTGATGCTATTGTTGATGGTGGATACCAAATCGAAGAACGCATGCTTCTCAAGGCTAGTGTAGAAGGTGGGCAGGAATTATCTCAACCGTATGCGCTTAATGATATAGTGGTGGACAAAGGGGCGGTTAGTCGTTTGATTGAAATTTTCTTCCGTGTTAATGATGAGGACATTGTTACTTATCGCGCCGATGGAATGGTCATCGCCACACCTACCGGTTCGACGGCTTATTCGCTGGCGGTGGGAGGTCCGATTATGCATCCTAAGATGATGGGGATAATCGTTTCGCCGATTTCATCTTTCTCGTTATCAACTCGCCCGATGGTTTTCGATGCTGATGATGTTCTGGAGTTGACTGTCAAATCCGAGGACCGTGTAGCTGGATTGACTATTGATGGTCAGATAATGTCGCCTCTTTTGGATACTTCGAGGGTGGTAATCACCAAAGCAGAGTTCAAAACCAACTTTATAGTTTTTCCACAGAACTCATTTTTCAAAGTTTTACGCAATAAACTCCACTGGGGAGTTCCACATCATACGGAAAGGTAGGAATGAGCATTAAATAAAAAATCATATAGGTTATATAGGAAGAAGAAGATAATATGGCAAAAGAGAAAAAGGATAGAAATAAATCAAAAAAGAAAAACCAAAAGAAGAATCCAAAGATCACGCCAATTGACTCTCTTCCATCACGGGAATCTATAGAGAATATTCTTTCACTCGATGACATTGGTATGAGTGAGTTAAGTAATGTGGATAAAGCTCAGGAAGTAATATATGATGCTTGGGAGGGGAAAACAAAACGAACACGAGTGACTTTAGCAAAAAAGGCACTGAAAATATCACCTGATTGTGCGGATGCTTATAATCTTCTTGCTGAGGAGACAGCAAACTCGCTTGAGGAGTCTATTGAATTCTATCGAGAAGGAGTTAAAGCTGGGGAACGAGCACTTGGAGAAAAAATATTCAATGAAGGTGAAGGTATTTTTTGGGGACTTTTGGAAACACGACCATATATGCGTGCAAGAGCGGGGCTGGCGGAATGTTTATGGGAAGATGAAAAGTTTGAAGAAGCTATAGAACATTATTGGGATATGCTCAGACTTAATCCAAGTGATAATCAAGGTCTCCGTTTTATTCTTATGCCGCACCTTATTGAGCTAAATTATGATGACAAAGCTGAAAAATTATACAAACAATATAAGGATGATGCTAGTGCATTTTGGAAATATTCAAAAGCACTTTTAGACTTTCGCAGATATGGCGATTCTCAACGTGCAGAAAAATCTCTCAAAAGTGCATACAAGAGTAACGAATATGTTCCAGATTATCTTCTCGGTTTCAAG
>JAYEIF010000169.1:0-10981 GCA_034659895.1 Candidatus Zixiibacteriota bacterium | reverse complement strand
TCCCATCCCCATGCAAATTGGTCATACTTGCCTGTCATTTCGTAATACTGCTGTGTGCGAGTATCCGGTAAATGATGCGATATTTCTACTGCATCGACCAATTCATCATCTGTTTGTCCATAAGTCCACGACAATAAAGTATCGTAATCTTCTTCGCTCCAGTGATCACGGTTGAACTTCTCAAATTCATCTGTCATATCATCAGCTTCACTGTGCCACTTGCTGTAAAGAAGCCAGGAAGCAACCTCGACGCCAAAGAAACCAATAGATTTCAATTTGCTCTTGTTATAAAATTGTCCCGCCCCCGGAACTACCAGCGACATGAAAAATGCTTTTGCCGGTGACCTATGCTTTAATGAATCTACCCGACTATCGTCATTCTTAATCTCGACATTAAAAGAGCTGTCGCTATTAAGCGACGCAGCAACATCATATCGTATTTTCTGACCCTCTAAATCAAAGACTGACTGATTTAACTGCACAGCAATTGCGTTATCAACAATTAACAAACAGATAATACCAAAAAATATAAGTATGTTATGCCGTACCATAAACCTATTCAATCCTTCCAGTTTATCGAATCACAGCGATATCAGTAAAGTCTGTCTGTTCCGAATCTCCAAAGTTTACCCTTATCAAACAACGATATACACCTGGACTGACATCATGACAATCCCAGACTACTTCATTATCAAGTCCTCCAGTAGTCGGGCCATCAAATGAAGCAATTTCTAACCCTGACAAATCGTAAATTGTAAAGTTAACATTATTTGCCTCGTTTCCGAGAAAATAACGAATAGTCGTTCGTCCGTTTTCAACCGGATTTGGATAATTGTAAAATCGATTGTCATACCATTTCTGACTGTACTGTGCCTGTGGTACAAGTCGAGTTGAGTCAAAAGCTAATGAATTTGCCGGATCCGCTCCACCCATAGGCCAATAGTTGCATGTTGTATCGGAATTGACCTGCCACAGATAGAACCATCCATCAGCTCCCAAATACCCCAACAGACCACCGGTTGAATCATGCAAAACGACCGGTGACCCAGCCGCTATTTCTCCAGCTGAGAGCGGAAAACCATAGGAAAGATTGCGTCCAAATGAATAGATATTGCCAGCCTCTGTGGCGACAATAATTTCAGGGCGACCCCCGCTTTCGATGTCAGCCACTACTGGTGCATCAGTAACGTCATTACCCTGAAATAATTTATCATCAATTTCTATTGGGAAATCAGTAACAAATGTAAGTTCTTGATTGAAGACATAGATAGAATCTGCTCCACCGCAGATGATATCGGGATAACCATCTTCATCTATATCCGCCGCCACAGGATTGACAGTTACCGTTACCCCTGTTTCACGATGGCGCAGAAGAGACAACTCCGGCGGAGACTGATTCATATCAACACTCACTAGTATAATCTCGCCATCGGCAGATATCCCGACAACCTCTGGAATCCCATCACGATTGACATCAACAGAAATTGGCCCATACCGATACTGGCCATAGAATGAAATAGAGTCTGCGCAATCATCTTCGATAGCATAAATCGTAGTAATTTCATCATCGCCAGCCATAAGAATAAGACCATCGCCAGCACGGCAGATTCCATGATATTGCTCATTTTCAAAAGTACCTATTGGATGTACGGAACCGGACACAGAATCAGTTTTGTGATATATCTGACCCCTATCATTGAGAACATATACATCACGACCAAAAGTTATGGCAATTGGTGAGCCAACGATTAACATAACAGAAACGTAATCTGCCTGACCATCGTTGTCATCATCTTCTGCCCGATAAAACAACACCTTTCCGGAAACACCAACAGAAACAAGCTTTTCGCCGGTAGTGTCATCGCCAAAATAACCGGTAACAGGACCAGCAGTAATGGTCTTTGTAGCGTCAAACTCACGAAACAGGGGAACTGGACATGGATGACCTGTGTGAACAGTGGCAATAGTCGTATCATAAAAATCTGGAGCATTAGGGGTATAAAACTTACGAATATAACGTTCCCCATTGGTAGTAAAAACCGAAAGCAGGTTCTTTGATGCTACTATAAGTTCATCGGTTCCGTCCCGATTGAGATCATCAGCAATCACGTTAAGATGATAAACTGGCGAGCCCGCTCGAACGGGAAATCCGGGTGTGAGTTTGTCTGTTTCCAAATCAAAGCGTATCTTTAAATCATCGACATAAATATCCAATCCTACCGTGTCCATTACACGACTGATGCCGGTCAAATAAACATGCGTATTATTCCCGGAATTGTCGATAGCCGCGGGGTTAGTATTTGGAGTAAAGGAAGTATTGCGGTCATCGCGATACATATCTTCAGCACTTCCATAACCACTCCTGTAATAACCACCAAAGTTGACGAGTCCATCGCCTTCGACTAAACTTACAAAGAGACGATCAGGATCCCACTGTAGATCATTGTCATCGAAGTTATTCATCCCATCGCCGTCGTAGTCCATACCAGCGACAGCCTCATCGACGTGATAAATAAGCATCCCTGAGCCGGGCATCAATTGGTCATACTCAGGCGTATATGGTCCGTACCCAATAAGACTATCGTTATCATCCCTGATAACTTCAACCGGTCCCTGAATCACATTGGTAGCTGAATCCGCTCGGACACCTGTTTCTTTGCCATCAATTTCAACGACACGATTTTCCAAAAGGTAGTATTCTTTTTCAGTAATGGGTATGCGCGCAATTTTGATACTGTCAGTTACCATTGCCGCTGCGGCAAGAGTAATGTCTGTTCCCTGACGGAAATCATAAACATCTACAAATCCAAGATAAGCTCGCGACCAAGCTGAAGGAAACAATGGCATCGTACCAAACACCTTGCCTGTTTCAAACCCAAAGTCGATACCAGCGCCAAAGCCGTTGTTATCCATAAGAGCAAAATCACCAAGCTGGGTCATAAAGGTTCGCGAGCTATAGAGATCAACCAAACCAAGTTGATGTCCGAACTCATGAGCCATAACGGCGTTGAGAGCTGTAGCTCTATTATCCTGACAAACTGTTTCTGGCATCATTAAGGCTGTTCGTACACTTGTAACACCATCATCAACTAAAATAGAATCTCCAAAACTGATGTAACCTGTAAATAGGTCGTTGCATGTCTCAGGATAGCCAATATCATTTTGTCTGTCAGCGCCAGCATGGAAGAGGAATATCGACTTATAGGAACTAAAATCTATCTCTGGTGATTCAGCATCGGCAGTATGAATACAATCAATGAAAAACTGCTCCAAGCCGTAGACTACAGAATCATAATCACACTTTCCATAGTAACTCATTGGATATGGAAGAGTATAGACAGTGTTGTTACCCGAAGGATAGAAATCCCACTCAAGAGTAATTTTACCTTCTGAGGCAGTCTCCCAATATCGGCTAAGTGCTTGCAAATGAGCATCAAAGTATGCCTTGTTATGAGGAGGCGGGTCTATCCAATGACCAACAGAATCGTAATAAGCTGCCGAATCCTCAGGATTACTGATGTTAATTTCACCAAGACCGGTAGTGTTGGGATCATCGGGCTCTTCTTTCTGGAAATTGAATCTCAAGACCAGAATCCGAATAGTCTCCACTGCGGAGGCATCCAGTGCCTGACTGGGTAATGACCAAGGGGTTTTCCGTTGTAGTCCGAGGTCTATCGAATGCACCGTTTCTGGGGTAAGGCAACGGCGCAAAACCGGATTCTCCCCTGTAACCGTCGGAACAGCCTTACGGGTAATTATAGGATAAACCTTGTCTCCAGCGGCTACTGATGCGGTGGCGACCAACAAAATCGCCACCATAGCAATTTTCTGAATGTTAAACAGTCCTATGTTCACATTTAGGCTCCTATGTCTTCAAACAGTTTATGGCTTTATAGATAATGACATCCGCAAAGTATTCGCCAGAATCGACTCGTTATTGCTGGGAATATATGAGAAGTCAAAACCAAATCGTTCCATCAGTGTAAGTCCCAAACCAAGAGTGAGAATCTTAATCTCTCCTTCTTCGTCATATTTATACCCAGCCCTCAGAGCAATTAAGTCAGAATAAACGAACTCAGCTCCAGCATTTAAAATCAACTCTCGAACCTCCTCGCGAAAGTTGCCAATAGAAACTACCATCTTATTAGCCTCTGCAGTAACCAACAGCTGAGTGTAGTCTGACTGTAGCAGTTTGTAAGCAAAACCAACCGCAAGATTACGAGGTAATGGATCACTCTGAGCATCCTGACTGTATTGGATATCCGGGCCAATATCGGTTACGCTCATACCAAGATTGAAACGAGGGGTTATATGATACAGCAATCCAAGATCAACTGCAACTCCGGTAGCTGTTCCATTCCCAAAACCACCTTGCGTATTTCCAGCCAACTCACCTTGTTCAGATAACCGTGAATAAATTATTTTCGCGGCTATCCCTCCTTTGAGGGACCTAGTCAAGGAAGTCCCATACGCCAGAGAAAATGCTAATTCGAAGGCTTCACCAGTTCCTATTTGTTGACCTGTTTCGTTTGTATATGGCATTGATCCATACGTCAAATATGTGAAGTTGAAACCCATCGTACCCCAACCATTAAAATGATGTATGCCTGAGAAAAACTCATAGTAGATATCATCAGCAAGATTAAGCTCTGGCAGCCAATTTACATGCATTAAAGAAAACTCCGATTGCGCATTGGCTTTGGAAACTACACGCTCATCACTTGCCAGCCATAGTTCATCCCCCATTGATTCAACATGGATGGCATTGGCATTGCCCATTCCTCTTTGATTCACGGTCATGACCTTCTTCTTCTCTTTATCAAAGCATCTGAGGCCATCAGCAGTCGCCAGATAAATATCCTGACCTTGCGCTGTAATCTGGTTAATTCGTGATGCTACTGCATTACGGTAAACCTTGATAGTGTCACCTGCATGAAGTGTTTCATCATTTAGATTATTTACTGCAATCAAAGCCTGTCGATACAGATTTCCAGCATCTGAAGATACCCTTTTTCTCCGAGACACTAAACTGTCGAGCGTTTCTCCTTCAGTAACAACATGTTCACTGTAGCCAAGTATACGCGATGAGTCACCGTATAACAATACCAATCCATAGTCAGTGCCAATCCATATCCATCCGTCAGAAGAATGTATACTCGTTGCATTACCTCTGATTTTAACTACATACGGAACTCTAATAACATCGCCCGGATTCAAAGTATTAATATCCACAGGGCGTGGCGGCATACCACCAACATCAGCCGAAGCTGTTGAATCTGAGACCTCAGGGATTTCGTTGACAGTTTCAGCTTCAGCAGTTTTTCCAATATCTTCTTCCACAATTTTTTCATGTGCTGGAACAACCTCGTTGTCTTGAGGCAAATCAGACTCAGAGGTCGGTTCAGATGACTGTTGGTTTATGGAAATCATTCCGGTGATAAGTTCCTGTTTCTCAGCTTCTGAGCCATAGATAGTAAACTTATCTGCTATTGTCTTCAGATTTTCATCCAATTTCACAGTATATTCAAAGCTGTTTGACCATGTTTCTCCGTCGTAGTGATAAAGTTCATTATCTACAACAGCCCAGATATTGAAATGATTGCAACTTATAGCCGTAACGCTTCCGTTCGGTAGAGTCTCGGCTGCCGGGACACTTTCAATCCTGACCATATTAAAGGTAACCATACCGCTGGAGGTGCCAACATAAATCTTATCCGGTGAAACATACAGGCTTAGAATTTCAGATGATGGTAATCCGTCCTCCTCTGTAAGAACACGCCAACTTTTACCATTGAAAACATACAGACCATCGCTTGATCCAACCAGCAAAGCACGTCTGTTGGAAGCAATACAAGAAAGATTCTCTTGGAAAAGAGTAGTATACGGAATTTTTAATTCTTCTGGAATAAATCTGGATTTTGCTTTCTCTACAGCAAGTTTAATACGGTCACACTCTACTTCAGAAAGCACTGAATCCCTGAACCCCTCAGCGTAATTCTGTTGGATATTCTTGAATAGCTCCCAATTGATACGACATTTGTTATAGGCAGTAACCAAAGAATCAAATGAATCTGTCAACTCAGACAAACGGCTAAAATCCTCAGGTATTGCCGCAATAACTGTATCACGCAAATTGAGCAAGCCTTGTCTGCTAATTTTACTATTAGCTTCAGCAACAACTGCCACCATCGCTTTCAAACGTTCATCATCATCACTCACATTAAAGTATCGTGATACTTTTCTGGCTACAGTCTCTTTTGTGCTAGTAGTAAATATCTCTTTAGTGTGCCATTCACGATTATCATAACGGACTAATCCTTGAGCCGAAATAGCCCAGATTTCATAGGACTGATAATCCGAACCCCCACCTCTTTTCAAAGCCGCCATACTCCGCAAAGGCCTGAGATATTGAGGAACTTCTGCATCCTTCCACGAATCCGACAAAGGATAAGCTCCTAATCCAGCAGGATTCCAGTGCGTTGTCGTAGCGTCATCAGCAACAGCTACAAAAGCCTCACCCATTCCACCAGCCCTAGCTCCAGGTGCAATTTTCAGGAATAGAGCAGAAGCACTCGAGATTTGCGAATAACCGCTTGTTGTCAAACAAGTAACAGCTAAACAAACAATAACCAGAGTAGCAGCAATTCTTGTAAGCATAAAAATTCTCCTAATACTATCAGTTCACAACTATTATTTTACCAAAAGCTTCAACAACTTTACTCCCGTTCGTGGGAGCAGCAGTTGCTTTATATATGTAAACACCGGTTGCGACCCTATCGCCATCGGTATCTACCCCATACCATACTATATCGTCAAAATAACCAATTTCTATTGGGTATCGTTCAAAAGTTTTAATCCTACGTCCAGAAAGCGTAAAAATCTCCAGTAACAGTTTTTCCATAGGCTGGGTAAGGCGGCATGAAAAACGAGTTTCTTCTTTCATAGGATTAGGATAATTAAGCAAATCCACGATTGCCGGTTTCTCATAAGCTTTCACTTCAGCCGTAAACTCAATACTGGCGGAGTTATTGGCGTTATCCCAAGCTTTGAGTTTGAAGGAATGGTGTCCGGAGTTAAGATTTTCCAATGAATACTCCAATCTGCCTGTTGTAAAATCATCCTGATCATGGTTGAACATACTGGTTAGATTGATCATATTTTCTGATTGCTTATCAATAGTGAGAGTAATTCCATGACCCAGAGCACCTGAAAGATTTACTCCGGATGAGTCTGTCAGAACCAATCTCAAATGGTCATTACTGTGAACAACATCACCGCTGACAAACCCATGATTCTCTACAATGCTGTATTCAATCTTCGGCCCAGTCGAATCAGTAGATGGAGCTACATTATCCGCCACGCAAAGCGAATCCACCAAACCCATAGCGTCGGTATTTCCAAGCTTGGCATACAAAAGAATACGTGCCCCCTTTCCACCATATCCGACATCCAATGGAGTTACGAACTCAAAATTAAACTCTCCAGAAGTTATTGCGGCTGTTCCGCGATATAATGTCGGCCCGGTTACAAAATAGTCTATGTCGCTATAAGTCTTCTGAAGATCAGAATCATAGACACTAATTAGAAGCTGTCCATCGGATACAAATGTATTGCCATTATGACCAAGTATTCTTCCCGACACTTCCGCTTTACCCAAAGCGGTCAGACTGTCAGGATGAGATGTGAATTCAATATCAAGCTGTGGCTTGCCTAATTTCATACATGGATCCCCGAACAGAATATACTTACGATCATTCGTAACTGGGGTTGGAGACTCAGGATTGGCATACTGACGGCGCAATTTTGCAAGATAAACCGCTTCTGCTATGGAGAGGGAGTCGTCTTCAAATAAAACATCGTAAACACTTTGATTGAAAGCGGCATTGTCAGCCGCATATACTAAACGAGTGGCAGATACAACAGCAATCGCACCTCCCGCAGGATGACTAAGCAAATCTTCAGCCATACCATCGTGAAAAGGATCTTCGAAAAAACCACTTGCGCATGAAGCCACAAAAACCAAAGGCAGTTGATTATAATTTGTCAGTTTTGGCAAATCCTCAATACGCGTAAACACATGCTCGTGAGCCCACAGGTCAGGACTACCGTGACCAATATAATTGACAATCAGCGAACCATCATTGAAAGCTTTAACAATGTCGCCATTAACGTCTGGTTTATATCGACCGACAAATGGATAGTCCCACAGATAAATCTTGTTACGCTGAAAACTGCGTGGAGTATGATATCTCTCCAATTCTTCACAGTCGTCAGCATGAAATGTCTCCTCATGGTTACTACCAGCGTGCTCATCATCAGCTATAAATGTAATTTTATTGCGCCAGAAACCCAGGGTTGACTCTGATTCGTATTGCTTGATTTTGGCTACTATCGTATTAATTTCATCTGTTGATCTAACCGGCCAGCGAGCTGTCAACATATCATAACCGCGACTCCCAACTGTGTAGCTCGTGTCGCCATCAAGCAAACCATAGGCACCAAAATAAACATAGCTGTCATCGGAAGTAGCTCCATCGGAAGGCATAATCCATGATGGCACCCGATTTGCAAGTCCAGTACCAAGATTATTCAGATAATCATAGTTACCATCGCCGACAAATAATACAGCCGATGGGGACGGACTTGGATAGTGTTCATAAGCATACTTAAGAAAATCCCTGATAGCAGCAGGATCGAAAAGTCCAAACGAAAAGTTGTCATAAATATCTTCCACCGCCACAACAGAAATTGAGCGTTCCTCATTCTGTCTGTATTCCACATACTCATCAAGTGTGCTGACCAAAGTATGATCTGTAATGACAATTAAATCTGTCTGTTTGTCGGTAAGATATAAATCAGCGGGAGAGGTGTGTTCTACTGATTCCGGTGACAGAGCAGAGGATCTATCTTCTACATAGAAGCGGTTAAGCCCATCACCCTCAGCCATTACAGAAAACGAAATTGTGCCTTCTGAATGTTCGACTCCTGTGAGAATTGCTGGATGCAACGGATCAGCTAAATCAAGAACCATTACCTGTGATGTGAAATTGTCAATTACATCAAGCCGAGCCCTACCATCAAATGGCTCAAGCATGATATCGAGAATATTACCATCTGGCACAAGCAGGCTCGTATATTCAATGTTGAGACAATCGAAGTATGGGCCTGCTTCACTACCTCCGTGTAACTCGAGGTAAATTTCATTAAGGCCATCGTGGAGTGACGAAACCCCACACCGACATTCGAATTTGTTACAAGTATCAGTGGCTGAAACATCGTTAACCCAAAGGTCCATATAATCTGGATCATAAGTATAGCCATTCAATACGAAATGTGCCGACTTATTCTCAACTGCCCCGGGTGTGGTTACAAACAACTCCATCGAGGGGTCATCAGACCAGTACCATCTATAATAATCAGGAATCCTGCCATTTGACAGTCTTCGGATTATATTATCCTGTTCACTGTGTAGATGTCGTCGGAAAGTTGTAACTATCGTATCGATTGGAAGTTCTGGCGAAGCATCAACTTCTGACATGCGGTTACATGTTTCACTTGCTATCTTTAACCAATAGACATTAACATCACCATAGACATTGTTGACATAATTTGGCTCCATACCCGAACGATACAACCAACGATCAACAGCTTCGCCAAAAAAGAAAATTGTATCTGCTAAATCAAAGATTCCATCTCCACCATCAGCCACCAAAATAGAGATTTCTTCTAGTTTTGGACGAAGCTCAAGATTGTCCAATGGAAGGGTTAACCCGCCACCATTAAGAATATGAAGATTATCACTCTGAAGACTGTTCAAATTGAGACCAGCAGATTGAAGTTGACTCCCTGTTACACCATAAATACCAGTTTGATTTATCTCAATTTTGTACCATTCCGCATCTCCGGAAAATGGCCCTTTCTCAACTACCTGTTTAGTTGCTGGTTTGTGATATACCGGCCATCGCGAGAACTGTTTATAATTGGCTAAAACAGATTGAAAAATCCTATCAAAATATGGATCGTTTGCTACTGTTCCCCCGGCAGTCATTCCTTCATCGAACGAAAGTAAAACTTCAACTTTATGATACATCTTCGCTCCGACAATGGGAAAGATATTAAGCCTGACCAGCTGACGACCTCGCACCAGAAGTGGCTTTGACAACTCCACTACTGGATGTGATACTGATGATTGCTTGAGTGATTTTCCTCCAATTGCTTTCACTACACCAAGTTGATTACCTTCTGCCAATTGCAATCGGGGATTTGCACCATACGGAATACCCACCTGCACCGTATAAAAACGTGACCTCAAAGAGTCGCTCTCGGTACGGTAATCAAGATCATCGAGATTCAAAGTCAGGGTAAAATGGAACTGAGAAGCAGATGAAGATATAACCTGAAGATTTGCTCCTCTTGATGGAAAAACACCTACAAGAACAGCAAAACAGGCAAAGATTAGAGATTTACACAAACTACTTTTCATAAGAAACCGGGCAACCAGCCCAGCCCTTACCGCAGATTTTGCAGGCCACGGTTTCGGGACTTAGCTCCGAAAGTTACAATTCTAATATATTTTTCGAACCAAAATCAACTTAACCGTAGGACCTATAGAAAAACCTCCATTTGTATAAATCTTCTAATTATAAAAGGTTCCCAACAAAAAGTCAAGAAGAGAAACCAATTATACACCTCTCCTGCAATTTTCTCGCCAATTCAACCCAAAATAACCAATTTTTCTGTAAGTTGTTGCATCACTGCATAATAGAATGGTAACAATATGTTGACGCCCTTGCCCATTGAAACAATTTCGTGCAATTTTACCAAAGAAGCGTGAAAATATATTCACAAATTGGCTTACTTAGGGCTTGTTGAATAATTAGTTATTATGTACCACAATCTCCCCGCCTTTGGCGGGCGCGTAGCGGGCGGCCTTGTGTCGCCCGTTTCTATACACACAGCGGAGACAAGCCCCGCTGCTACG
>JAYEIF010000168.1:5710-10995 GCA_034659895.1 Candidatus Zixiibacteriota bacterium | reverse complement strand
AAGCCTTTTAAGCTATTTATAACAAAACCCTTTCACTTGAAACAATACAAAACATGCTTATCTATTTATGAACAAAGAACTTACCCGCCTGTCGAGCGGACAGGTACTTTATTCAACAAGCCCTAATTTGGGTATCAATATGTAAAAAAAAGTGCAAAAACAACAAGCAAAGTATGACTATTTGTCAAAAGCCCTTATTTTATTGTAATTGAGACAATGCGAAAAATGAGAGACAATTTTTCTTTACCTAACACTGAGAAAATCTAAATTGGTGAATCAAATCGATACATAATCCGCATGTATTCCCCTTTTTAGGTTGCCGATAGAAAAATTTTTATGTATCCTTGTTTACTTGATGAATTAATAACCTTATATCTTACAGGAGACAAAAATGAGTAAGCTCACTCACATTCTCGTTCTCGCCACTATGGTGTTAGCGGTAGTTCTCATTTCTTGCACTGCACAGACGCCCGAGGAAACAACACCGCCCGTTAAATCCCTTTTAAATCAGGGCGAGTATATTCCTGATATTGCCACTTTTCTCCAAATCGGGGGATGTAGCCCCTCTGGCTATAGTTGGGATGGCCGTGACATTTATTTCACATCTCATATGTCCGGAGTTTCCCAAATCTATCGTATCACTGATGAAGGCTGGCCTTATCAGTTGACTACCTTTGAGGATGGAATCGATTTCTTTGTGCTGGGTTACACCAATACTATGGCGATTGTAGGAGCATCCACTGGTGGTTCTGAGCAATCGCAATTATTCCTGATGGACACGCATACAGGCCGAGTGTTGCAATTGACCGATACCAAAGACATTCAGTATGGCTCAGTCACATGGGCAAAAAACGATAAACATATCTATTTCCGCTCTAATGAAGAGAACGGCCGAGATTTCTTTCTCTACAAAATGGATATCGCTACCGGCAAGTATCATAAAATCTTCGGTGATACAGCAACGGTTGCAGGCTACAATTTTATTGGCGATTTGTCTAAAGACGGAACCAAAATGATAATTGGACATCTCACATCCAATATCAACGATGATTTATACCTCCTTGATCTGACTACTGATAAATACCAAAAACTGACTGAAGACGAAAGTGATGTTATCTACGACTCCCCGACTCTTATGCCTGACGGTAAGACAATCTGGTTGACCTGCAACGATAATGATGATGGTATATCACGTATAGCTAAAATGACCGTCGGTTCTCCCGAGGTTGAATATATTGAAGATGGTTGGATTAATCCGAAATGGGAAGTCGGTGGTCTGTCTTTCTCACGCGACTATAAATACATGTCGGCTGTTATTAACGAAGATGGTTACGGAAAATTGAAGATGCGTGAAGTTCAGTCTGGCCATGAATTGAAGAGCCCTTCGTTGGATGGCATTCTTGGTTTACCAGCTTTCGACAGAAATGGCAGTTGCATTTTTTCATTTACGTCGCCCACCAGAGCACCAGAAGTCTGGAAATACACTCCTCAATCCGATCAAGTTAAGCAAATGACATTTTCTATTTACGCCGGCATCGATCGCAAGTTATTTAGCAACCCAGAGTTGGTTCACTATAAATCTTTTGATGACTTAGAAATCCCCGCTTTTCTATACCTTCCCCCTGATTATGTTAAGGGTGAGCCAATTCCGTTTATAGTACACGCACACGGTGGCCCTGAGTCACAGTATCGTCCATATTTTCTCCGTAACATACAATACTTGATACTAAATGGTTATGGTGTCTTGGCGCCGAATCCACGCGGTTCATCCGGATATGGCCGCAAGTATCTTAATCTCGATAATTACAAAAACCGCAAACACTCACTGATGGATTACAAGGCTGGGGTTGAGTGGCTAATCAAAAATGATTATACAAAAAAGGGAATAATAGGGATTCGCGGCGGATCCTATGGTGGCTATGTCGTACTCGGAATGATTACCGAATATCCTGACTTGTTCTCTGCGGCGGTTGATGTTGTCGGTATTGCCAACTTCAAATCCTTTCTTGAAAATACAAAGCCTTACCGACGAGCATTGAGAGAATCAGAGTATGGACCGTTATCCGATCCTGATTTCCTGCGCGAAGTCTCTCCGATCCACAAAGCCAATCTAATTAAGACACCATTGATGGTTGTGCATGGCGAAAATGACCCGCGTGTCCCCGTCGGTGAAGCGCGTCAGATAATTTCAGCAATTAAAGCCAATGGCGGAGTGGTTGATTCTCTGATTTTCCCCGACGAGGGTCATGGAACAAGAAAGCGAGCTAACACTATTACCGAGTATCGCAAACAGGTTGAGTTCTTCAGCAAACAACTAAAACCAATTACACAATAGTGAAATATCAAAAATAAACAGGGCGGAGTCATTGTGGCTCCGCCTTTTTTAATGTAGTCAACCATCTATTCGCTCTGCTACGAGTTTAGAAGCTAAAAGACAATCACAACGATTCGGTTGTATGGACTGAATTATGGACTTCTGAGTTAACACAAATCGAGAAACTGCTTTGATTTACTTCTATTTTTCACTTTATTCCAAAAGTTCGGTTACATAACCGATATTAAAAACGGAATACCTTAGAACTAAGGATAAACAATGTCATATAATTTTGCCATAATGGGTGTCTCTGGTTATGTTGCTCCAAGACACCTGAAAGCAATCAAAGATACTGGTAATGTTCTTCTAACGGCGATGGATCCACATGATGCCGCCGGAATTCTTGATCGCTATTTTAGTGGTGTCGAGTATTTTACTGAGTTTGAACGTTTCGATAGACATATCGAACTATTGCGACGACAAGGTGAAGACAACGCTATTGACTATGTAAGTATTTGTTCTCCCAATTACTTACATGATTCCCATGCACGATTCGCTTTGAGAATAGGCGCTAATGCTATCTGTGAAAAACCGCTGGTTCTAAATCCGTGGAATATCGATGCTCTCGCAGAAATTGAGAAAGAATACGGGAAACAGATATCCACTATTCTTCAATTAAGGGTACATCCAGCATTGATTGAATTGCGCAACAAGCTCCACGAGAAACCGTCCGACACCAAAAAGGATATTCGCTTAACATATATCACTTCACGTGGGCCGTGGTACCTTGTGTCATGGAAAGGTCAAATTGAACGTTCTGGCGGACTTGCCACAAATATCGGTATTCATTTCTTTGATCTCCTTATGTGGTTGTTTGGACCTGTGCAAAAAACGGAAGTACATATTGCAACAGAACAACATATTGGCGGGTTTCTCGAACTCGAAAAAGCGAGAGTGCAGTGGTTTCTCTCGATTGACAAAGATGATCTTCCTAAAGACATTAAAGCAAATGGTCAAACAACTTTTCGTTCAATCACCATTGATGGCGAAGAGATTGAATTCTCGGGAGGATTTACTGACCTCCATACAGTTGTGTACAAGGAGACACTTGCAGGTCACGGTTTTGGTCTTGCTGATGCTCGTCCATCCATTGAGCTCGCACATAATATCCGCGTGTCGGAATCAATAGGCATCACTGACAGTTCACATCCTTACTTGTTGAAGTTGAAAAAGTGATTAATAAACCAGCAAAGAAGGATAGTTTATTCACCTTTTTCCCTCCCGTATTTTTCTGATTTATTATTGAGGATAAACTCCTTAACAATCAGAATTGGTAGACGCACTAACAACCATATCAACAAAGACTTGTAAGATAGTTTGCCGTGCAGAACCATAAGATACTTTGAAATAACTTTTTTGTTTCTGCTCGATATTCGAAGAAAGATGTTTGGATAGCGATAAACAAAACGGGCAAACAAAAGGGCGTATTTTAGTTTACTATGCACAACCCTTGTAACTTGCTTGGTATATTTATCTGTTTGTAATATGCCATTAGCGTTATTTGACAGCGTATCAATGATACTTCCTGCCGCCAACTGTCCCGATTTAATTGCATATCTAATGCCTTCGCCCATGAAAGCATCAGCAAATCCTGCAGCGTCGCCGACAGTGATTATCCCCGGCACAGCATATTGTCGATTGATTCCTCCGCATGGAATAGGCCATCCACGAGGATTTAGATCTTCCAGCGGAAAACCACGCTCCACCCAGAATTTCCGCATCACCTCCAATGGGTTTTTCAATAGCGATTTCAAACCACCTATGCCAACAGAATAGTACGATCCGTGGTTAAGCACCCAACCATATCCAAATTTTCCTACTCCAAAAGAAATCTCTATCATATTTTTAAGGTCTCGATAAGGATCTGGATTCATTACCGGGTAATTCTGCTCAAGGCAGAAGCCGATTTCGTTGTCCTTATAATTGTAGCGCAGCGGATGAATGAGTGCGCTACTTGCTCCGACTGCAACAATGGCAACTTTGGCAGTATAGATTCCAGATTCTGTCTTAACAGTTGTTATATCGCCATCCCTGAAAACTTCTTGTGCACTTTCATATACCACCTCGGCCCCAGCTTCGATAGCTTTTTTTAGTAAGAAATGGTCGAAAGTTGATCTTGTAACCAGAACGGCAATACGCCTTCCAAGTTTGGAACTTACTGAACATCCGCCATATCGAACTCGAGCCCCATAGCAATGGCAGTTAATCAATTCATCTGGTAATGAGAAATCAAGGTAAGAGAGAGCTTTTTCTGTAACAGCACCTCCGCACAGTTTGGGCCTTGGCATTGTAGCCTTTTCGAGAATAAGCGTTTTCAATCCTCTTTGGGCAAGTCTGTAAGCGGCTGAAGATCCTGCTGGTCCAGCCCCGATAATTATAACATCCCAAGGTTCGCTGTTTGATAAGTAATCCATAGGCATTATTTCCGTCGGCTAATGTGATTCAAATAAATCAGAGAACGATTGAACAATAAACATTCATTTTCCCTTGTTATGGATATCTTTCCATAACTACAAAACTAAGATATTGAACAATAAATGTCCAACAACTTTGCGAAAGGATTACTTTTCTTGACAAGATACAGATAATATCTATATTCATTGTTTATTGCTTTTTTGGTTTTGTATTATATGAAATTTGGCGGTATCGTCTAACGGCTAGGACGGGTGGTTCTCAGCCATCAAATCGGGGTTCGATTCCCCGTACCGCTACCAGATTTGTAAGCTCCCGTCAAAAACGTAACTTGAAATGTCTAAAACTGCAATTCCCTTTGACAAATCAACCATATACTAACGTTGTAAAATGACTTTGGATCTTCTGATTGAATAATGCGCTTAAAATATCTTGACATTAAAGTATTATAATGTAATAATAATTTAGAGTTATTTATCGAATACTCAAAAGTAGATAG
>JAYEIF010000168.1:0-5610 GCA_034659895.1 Candidatus Zixiibacteriota bacterium | reverse complement strand
TAGATAGCTTTGGGTTACTTAAAGCCAGTAGTATTCGGAATTGATATGAACTTTTTAATTATCTGAGGGTTACTATTAGTGAAACGAAAATCGGAGATTGTAACATTCAAAGTTGACGAGTCGCTACTTAAGATACTGAAAGGGATACCTAATCGGTCTAATTTCATTCGCTCGGCTTTGTTGTCAGCGTTGGATAATACATGTCCGCTGTGTATGGGAACTGGAATCTTGACTCCAGCGCAACGCAGCCACTGGGAGCAATTTGCGCAAGATCACTCTATTGAAGAATGCAATAACTGTCACGAGATGCACCTTGTATGCTCACACGACACAGAATCTCACAAACGTTCAGGAGAATGTATAGATGAGCAGTAAGCTTACAAGCAGTTGCAGAGCAATTTGCCATCCTAACTTGAGACATAGCTTGTTAGTTATCCTGACAATTACCTTGGTCCTTTTTGGGACTGCTTGTAACTCCGTAAAAACTTCTTCAACTCCAAGTGTCTTTGTCAGTATTCCTCCGCAAGCATTTTTTGTTGAACAGATAGCCGGAACATCGGTGGAAATCAATATCCTTGTAGGTCCGGGGCAGTCCCCTGCTACCTATGATCCAACGCCACAGCAGATGGCTCGTCTGGCAAACGCCGATATTTTGTTCACGGTTGGTGTTCCATTTGAGCAGCATCTGCTTGATAAAATTAAATCTGGTTTCAAAAATCTTGAGATTGTAAATACATATAATAAAATTAAGTTACGTCCGATAAACCATAACCACGAACATGAAGCCACAGGTTTGAATGATCCTCATATTTGGCTTGATCCTTCCCTTGTGAAGATTCAGTCCAAGACAATCTGCAAAGCTCTGTGTCGGCTGATGCCAGATCATAAGAAAACATTTGAGGACAATCTTACGAAATTTAATCAGCGACTCGATTCAATCACAGCAGATATTCACAGGAAGCTTTCATCTCTTGAGAAGCGAACTATCTATGTGTTCCATCCGTCATACGGATATTTTTGCGATGCGTTTGACCTGAAACAGGTAACTATTGAAAAGAGAGGGAAAGAACCATCTGCACAACAGTTGTCCTCGATTGTTGATCGTTGTCTGGAGAATTCGGTCAATGTAATTTTTGTTCAGCCCCAATTTTCCCAAAAGTCAGCTAAGGCAATTGCTAAAACAATAGATGGGAATATTGTCCCGCTCGATCCTTTGGCTCGTGACTATTTTAACAACTTAAACGATATGGCTGAGAAGATTGCGGCCGCACTTAGTGAAAAAAATATCAATACAACCAAGCCAAAGACGCTATCGGAAGGACAATAAACCTAAGAAGGTTTTGAATAAGATAATTATGGATAAGCCAATTCTTGAAATCAACGGGGTATCATTTTCATACAACAAGGAACTTGTTCTTGAAGATATTAACCTCACTGTCCACGAGCGTGATTTTGTTTGGATTGTCGGTCCAAACGGTGGTGGTAAAACCACTTTAATGAAAATCCTCATAGGTCTTCTATCCCCTTCCAAAGGTTCTGTTGAATTGTTTGGCGACTCACCACGTAAGACTCGTTCTCGTGTGGGATACATGCCGCAGCATTCCTACATAGACCATCGTTTTCCAATTACGGTTTTGCAAGTGGCGTTAATGGGGCGGTTGAAAAGTAATATGAGAACCGGACAATTTTCAAGCGAGGATCATAGAGTTGCGCTTAACGCACTGGAACAAGTTGGAATAGCTGATCTGGCAAAACTCCCTTTTGGTGAACTTTCTGGAGGTCAACAGAGACGACTTCTGATTGGCAGAGCATTGACGGCAAATCCTGAGATACTACTCCTTGACGAACCAACAGCCAATCTTGACCGTCGAATAGAGAAAGAACTTTATGACTTACTCAAACGTTTGAATCAGAAATTGACAATAGTTGTGATTTCTCACGATCCCGCATTTGTTTCTGAATTTGTCAAGCAGGTTGTATGTATAAATCACACATTGCGTATTCATCCAACCACTATTATGGAAAATAGATTTAGCGGCGACTTGTACGGTTCTAAAATGAGAATGGTACGACATGATCAACATCATAATGACGACGACGACAAAAACATCGGGGAATAGGCAACAACCGTGACAGATTTTTTTCATGCTATTGCCAATTATCCTTTCATGCTTAATGCGCTGCTTGCCGGCCTTCTGGCGAGCATAGCCTGTGGGGTTACCGGAACGTATGTTGTATCACGACGAATAACCTATCTTGCGGGCGGTTTGGCTCATAGCGTACTTGGTGGAATGGGGGTCGCTTATTATCTTAATGTAGTTCATGGATGGAACTGGTTACATCCGCTTCATGGCGCGATAGTTGCGGCATTGCTGGCGGCAATCGTCATTGGCTTAGTAAGTCTTTACAGCAAGGAGCGTGAAGATACGGCAATTGGAGCCGTTTGGGCAATTGGTATGGCTGTAGGGATTGTATTTATTTCTCAAACCCCCGGATACAGCCAGGATCTAATGAGCTATCTTTTTGGCAACATTCTCATGGTCGGTTCTGGGGACTTGATTTTAATTGCAATTCTTGATGCTCTGATATTAATAACAGTAGCCCTCTTCTTCAATCAATTTCAAGCGGTCTGTTTCGATCAGGAGTTTGCCCGCATCAGAGGTGTAAACGTAGAACTCTTCTATTTATTATTGCTTGGATTGACGGCGTTGACGGTTGTAATTCTCACGACAGTGGTTGGTATTGTTATGGTGATTGCTTTACTCGCTTTACCCGCTGCCGTCGCTATGCGTTTTACCCGAACATTGTTTCAAACGATGCTTTTAGGGGTTATATTAAGTGCGTTGTTTTCAACAATTGGACTTGGGTTGAGCTACACTCCTGATTTACCTGCAGGGGCAACGATTATCCTTGTTGCTGGAGCAACTTATGTGCTGGTAGCTTTTGGTGACAGTATCCTGAATCGACTGCGAAAATAAAATTTTGTCAGGGCATCATTTTTTCAAAAAGCGACTGTAAAATCATAGTAGCTACTCCAACAACTTTTTGACCTCTTCGAGGAACTCGGCCGTGTCCTGAAACTTGCGATAGACTGAGGCAAACCGCACATAGGCAATTTCATCTATCTGACGCAGGCTAGTCATAACTATCTCGCCAACCTCCTGACTGCTGACTTCATTACGGTTTAATTTACTTATCTCAGCCTCGATTTCATCAACCATCGATTTTATTTGCTCGCGTGAAACAGAAAGCTTGTTGCATGCCAGCTTGATGCCCTGTTCAATTTTAGTTCGATCAAGTGGCTCGCGTCTGCCATCCGATTTAAGAACCGTCACCTGACGGTGTTCAACATATTCATAGGTTGTAAAACGGTATTTACACTTAAGACACTCGCGGCGCCGTCTTATCGCGCTGCCATCCTGGGAACGTCGGCTGTCAACGACTCTATCTTCTTCATATCCACACTTAGGACATTTCATAATAGTCTTTGGGGGCAGTTACGCTCAACGAATCCAGCAAGAGCGCCGCCTACTGCTCCTCAATCATTTTTTTACTTCTCGTCCAAGGCTTTTTTCAATTGAGTCTATCTTGCCCTTCATACGTCCACGAGCCCCTTTACGGTCATCAATAGTTATACTTATATAAATACGCTCATGCCCGCGCCTGCGCAGAGCTTTCCGCGCCTTGTTGAGTACCTCCATCACACGTGTCCATTCGCCTTCTATGATAGTGGACATAGCAGTTAGTTTATACGGCAGGCCACTGTGATCAATGATATCAATCACTTTAGAAACATCTTCTGAAACTGACGATTTCCCCTTACTGGTGGGGAACATAACTACTTGAAAGAGCATAGCTACTCCTTTCAGTCGATATCATAGGATAGTGGAAACTTCTTGCATAGCGACTCGACTTCCTCGGCGATACCAGCAAGAACTTCACTTTTGCGACGATTTTTGATACCGCGATCAATTAAGTCCGCTATAATTTTCATTTCATCAGGTCCCATACCACGAGTGGTAATTGCCGGAGTGCCTATGCGGATACCTGAAGTTACGAACGGCTTTTCTGGGTCAAACGGCACCGTGTTTTTATTGACAGTAATTCCCGCTTTGTCGAGTGCTTTTTCTACTTTCTTGCCGGTTACCTTTGGCACATCGATGAACGACACAAGCATCAGGTGTGTGTCAGTACCGCCAGCAACGAGTTTGTGTCCTTTCTCGGCTAACCCTTCTGCCAAGGCTTTGGCATTGTCAATGATACGCTTTTGATAAACCTTAAACTCATCATTCATTGCTTCCTTAAACGCAACTGCTTTGGCGGCTATGATATGCATCAAAGGGCCACCCTGAATACCGGGCATAACTGTGCGGTCGAGATCTGCGGCATATTGTTCCTTGCACATAACGACCCCGCCGCGCGGACCTCGCAATGTCTTATGTGTAGTTGATGTTACGAAATCGGCGTATGGTATCGGTGATGGATGATAGCCAGCCGCTATCAGTCCGGCGATGTGGGCAATATCCACCATCATAATTGCACCAGAAGCATCACAAGCCTCTCGGATTTTTTTGAAATCAAGGAAGCGTGGATACGCTGAGGCTCCGGCTACAATCATCTTTGGCTGGAGTTTCTCTGCCTCCTTGATAAGGTTATCATAATCGATGACTTCCGTTTCTTTGTCAACCTGATAGCCATGAAAATCATAGAGCATACCGGAAAAATTGATAGGGTGTCCATGAGTAAGATGCCCGCCATGTGACAGATCCAACCCCATAACCTTATCGCCGGGTTTTAGCGCAGTGAAATAGACAGCCATATTTGCCTGTGAGCCGGAGTGCGGCTGTACGTTGGCGTGCTCAGCTCCAAAAAGTTCCTTAAGTCTGTCGCGAGCGAGATCTTCAGCAACATCTACGAATTCACACCCGCCATAGTAACGCTTAGCGGGGTACCCTTCGGCATATTTGTTGGTCATGACACCGCCACAGGCTTCCATTACAGCCCGTGATGTAAAATTCTCAGAGGCAATCAACTCAAGCTTATTAGATTGACGATTGGTCTCGTTAACGATGGCCTCATATATTTGGGGATCAGTCTCTTTGAGATATGACATACCTAAACTCCATTAAGTAATATGTTGAATTTCTTTCTTCCTCAGCGGGTAAAACCCAACCTCTAGTTACTACAGTTACAAGAAATGTAGATAAAATCCCTGAGCAGGTCAACCTGTGATACAAGGCACACGATATTTCTTTTTGGTATAAAGTAAAAACTCACATTCCAACGGAAGCAGGGATTATAGCAGAAACACTAAAGGACTCCACCATACGAAACTAAGGATATTGTCATGGTGAATATTGACATTGTTACAGTTGGCAGAGTCAAACCGCAACAAACAATCTTCCGCATATCTTCGTTGCCTTGACACAAAATAAAAGGAGATGGTGTAACACAAAGTCACAGCCATCTCCATCATTTATGAATACATTCAATTTTAGAGAAGATTACGTTCGAAAACGCAGATTTTTACCGACCTCCCATTGGATTTTTCATTTCAACTTTTTTGTATCCTTTTGGAATATCAAAAATACCGTCTGGGGCTGATTTCTC
>JAYEIF010000167.1:0-11018 GCA_034659895.1 Candidatus Zixiibacteriota bacterium | reverse complement strand
TACTTTATTCAGCAGACCCTATTTACTGTCTATCAAATGAGATGAACTTATACCCTAAAAAAGTTCTGTTTGTCCTTTCATTGTATTCAGGCATCTGAATTGGCTTTTGACATGATTTTCGTTCCCCAATCGAGAAGCTCACGAGCTTCCTTAAAACGGAGCCTATTACCAGGGACTCCTAAAACCACCAGCGTCAAACGTTGCCCTTTGTTGTTGCGGGCAAGTGTTGTCAAGCAGTAATCAGCAGCTCGGATATAGCCTGTTTTACCACTGAGCACATGGTAGCGGGAATACATAAGTAAATTAGTATTAGCCATAGCTCGGTAAGTATTTTTCCTGTTTTGAATTTTCACCCTGTACTTCTTTTTCGATGTTATCTTAGCTATTAGTTCATACTGATAAGCATAATGGAGAATCTTGGCCACTTCACAGGCAGTTGAAACATTGTCTTTATCAAGACCGGTTGGCTCATCGAAGTGAGTTTCAGTTAATCCCAACATTTTAACTTTGTGATTCATTTCTTTAACGAACATTCTAACCGAACCGCTTGTGGCTCGTGCCAGTGCTCGGATTGCCCTATTGTCGGAATTCATCAGTCCAGCGTGAAGTAAATCATAAAGTGTTAATTCAAACCCTCTTCTCAGGCGTGATCGAGACGATCTATAGGCATCCTGCCTTGTAATAGTTTCTGTCCGACTTAGGTCTATGTCCTTATCGCAAATGACCATAGCTGCTACAAGCTTACTAATTGATGCAATGGGACGAACAGCATCAGTGTTATGGGCATAAAGAACTTCTCCATTGTCATAGTTAATCAGGATGGCGGATTTGAGATTAAGATATGGTCCATCTTTCACAGTGCTGAAATCAAATTCGACCTGTTTGCGGAAACCAATCGTTCCTCCAAGATCCCCTGCTTCAAGGATGTAAACTGTATTGGCGGAAAAGAAAATAAAAGCTGCCATCATTATCAGTAATGAGGGAAGTTTTTTACGATGTATCATTGTTATCTCCTATTGTCGTGCCCATTTGACTATCTCAGGCAGTGTGGGACGCTTTCCGTACATGAGAATACCCACACGAAATATCTTACTTGTTAACCAGACCATTCCCAATACTGTTAGGCAAACCAGGATAAACCCAATCGTCGCTTCACCTATAATTCCACTGAACATTGAATATTCAGAAAGAGTTGGTGCTAAAAATATAACCCGCATCATCATCATTGTTGGGGTAAGAAACGGAATTAGTGACAATATTAAGCTACCTGTTGAATTGGGATTTTGTATAACATAAATACCGAGCATAAACGGTAGTATTAATATCATAGTAATTGGCATCACAAAGTTTTGCGCTTCTTTTTCGCTGTTGACAATAGACCCAATAAGTGCAAACATCGTCGAGAATAACAGATATCCGGACATCATAAACAAAACAAAGAAAATTGCTATTGCTGGGTTAAATAGAATTCGGTCAATAGGTAAGTCGATATTGAACGAGCCTTTCATACTGTAAAGCCCAATTCCGAGAATGAACCATATTGATATCTGTGTGAAAGTCGCTGCTCCAAGGCCTATTACTTTACCAAGCATTAATTGAAATGGACTAACCGATGATATTAAAACCTCCATGATACGGGAGTTTTTCTCCTCGATAACTGACCTCATAACTAACTGCCCATAGCCAAATATCATACCGAACATAATTCCAACAAAAATGATAGCACTAAAATATTTGATAGAGAAAGGAATAGACTCTCCTTTAGCGTCCTTTTGATTGAGGGAAATTTGTCTGGTCAAGAACAGTATAGAATCAACTCCGATATTGACATTGGATTTCTCTAGCCGATTCGAAGAGAGTATCTCCGAAAGTCGATTGCTGAATCTGTCATTCACTCGAAAATCATCTGAATTACTAACAATGAATGAAGCCGTATCATTTAAATGGGCTTCAGGACCTATTACCACAAAATACTTGAGATGCTTGTTGTTTATACACTGTATAAGAGAGTCATAGACAATTTGAAATCTCTCATCTTCGTTAACACCAGTTTTGAATACGCCGCACACTTCGTAGTAATTTGAGGAATCGTCATCAAGCTTGTAGCGATCTAAAGATTCAGAAAATTTCAAACCGATATCATTACTGGTTCTATCTATCACTGCGAGATGTTCTGTCTCTGATGCTTTTTGGCTTGCCAACCAGGCTGGAATAACAGAAAAACCAATCATTATCAATGGTGTAAGAACAATACCAATAATAAATGATTTCTTTCTGACAACCTGTGCATATTCCCGTTTGAATATAACCCAAAACTTAGACATTATTTCCCGCTTTATTTATTTTGTCATACTGCAAAGGGTCAATTCTGGCCATATCAATGAAGATATCATACAGTGACGGTTCAACCAATTCGAAACGACGTACAGTAGTACGGTTAACAACACTTTTTAGGATTTCTGAGACATTTGCTCCTTCGTTCAGGCTCAGCTCGATGTAGTTATTAAACTCAGTTACATTTTTGACACCCGATAAATTTGAGACAAAAGCTCCATCACCATCCATATCAATTTGAACACTATTTTTGCCATATTTTGATTTAACTTCCGACAATTTACCATCAATTACTTTTTTACCGAAAGAAATCATACAGACATAATCGCACAGCTTCTCAGCTTGTTCCATTACATGTGTCGAGAAAAGAATTGTCTTGCCAGCTCGTTTCAAATCAAGAATAACATTTTTTATTACTTCGATATTTAAAGGGTCTAAGCCGGAAAAAAGCTCATCCAAGATAATGAGATCAGGTTCATGTAAAATTGTAGTGATGAACTGCAATTTTTGCTGCATTCCCTTGGATAGCTCCTGCACCTTGTTATTCTTGTAATCTATTAGGTTCATCAATTCCAGCCATTTGTCGATCTGATTTAAAGTATAGCGTGAAGATTTACCTTTCAATTCAGCCATATACCTGACTACTTCTATTAAGGTCATATTTTTGTATAAACCACGCTCTTCTGGAAGATAACCAACTCGATTTTTGAAATCTTTACCGGGAGCAATTCCATCTATAAGAATTTGACCCGAGTCTGGAATAGTAATATTCATTATCATGCGGATAGTAGTGGTTTTTCCTGCACCATTGGGACCAATAATGCCATAGATAACACCCTCCGGCACATCGAGCGATAGATTATCAACCGCCACCTTACTACCGAATGATTTGCGGATAGACTCCAATTGTAGTCTCATAAGATTATTCCACTCATAATAATATATATGTATGGAATACATCCATATGAATCAACAAAAATAGAATTAAACACTGATATCATTACACATTCAGCAGTTGTTTCATATTAAGAGCATTGTCAACAGCATGACCCTGATGGCAATTATTGAAAAACATAAATACCTTGTCCACGCTTCCCTTTGATTTCAGTTTCTTGATTTTTTGATGCCACGACTCTAATTCTTCTCCGGAGTAATTATAGTCATACCGAAGCGGTCCTCCATTCCACCACTGCTCATCATTTCTTCCATGTAGGCGAATATATGCCGTGTTGGTAGTAGCAAAGCAATCTGGAGCAAGAAGCCCCGGCAGAGAAGGCTCATCCACACATACATATCCAATCCCTTCGTTCCGAAGACGGTCATACATTGTCCGATTTACCCATCCACGGTGTCTAAACTCAACAAATAGTTGATGAGGCTCAAGTTTCTTGCGAATAGCACATACGTAATCCAAAGCAGTAGAATTGAACTTGAAAGAAAACGGAAATTGAGCCAACACTCCTGACAGTTTTCCAATTTCATCTAACGGTTTCAATGCTTCACGATAGGACGCTAAATCACTTTTAATATCATTGCGCCGATGTGTAAAAGACTGCGGGGTTTTGACAATAAAGTCAAATTCTTCAGGCGCTTTGCGGGCAATATTTGCAATTATTGACGGATGCGGTACGTGATAATATGTGGAATTAATCTCAACAGTCTGAAAGAACTTCACATAATGATCAAGCATTTTACCACTTGCGATACCTGAAGGATAAAACCTACCTCGCCAGTCTTTGAAGCTGTATCCCGATGTGCCTATACAAATATCCATAATAGCTTTGTATCAATCAAGTATTTCAACATAATTTCCATTACGTCATTTATTCAAAATGTTCACATCATCATTTATTGAGTGTATACATTGATATCCTCAATGTTTGTTGTCAATTTGTGTGTCGTTGTGGTTTCTTGTGAGGTTGGAATATTACCCGACCACATTTTGGACAAACCCACTTGCGCTGCTTATGAAAGGAACGTTTTTGTTCCACCATAGCTGTTTTGCATCGAGGACACTTCACTATTATCCAGTCACCATTAATGTACCAAATGCAGGAAATCTGACAACATAAACTCCACACGGCCAATCAGTGTCGACATTCGCGACATTACTGTATAGCCAAAGGTAGTACCAAAAAACGCCATGAGAAAGTATGTCCCTGTTTTTGCTGCTATCCCAAACACTCCTTTGTGTTCTCGACTAAAATAGAAATACGCTAAGGAGGTTAGTACTCCTATCAGTACTACAATGAGCGACAAATCAAGATAACCGGACTCGGTAACGAGTGGTCCAGTGGTAGCTGATATTTGTCGGAGAATACGGGCCTCAAGCATAGCTGGTATAGCCACGCCAGCTCCAGATCCAATTAATACAGCAATCGGGATACGAGACAGAAAAGCTATTTTCTTATGGAATCGCCCAAACATCATAATTCCCAGAGCCAGCGGTATAACTAATGACCATTTACCTTCATTGGTGAGCGGTTCAAATAGCAGGTCCATCAGTGTATTAGTCCAGGTGATTACGAGGAAATATCCAATCGAGACACCAATTAAAAGCGATTCCGCTATTTTGTAAACAGGGTTGTCTCGATAGAGAAAGCTGAATATAGCCAGAGTCAGCAGTCCGGCAATGATAACTCCCCACTCCATTAGGACACCCCTCTCCTTTTTCGCCGTGTTCGAAAGTAGATGATATTGCCAGCAATTATCAGAAGAATGATATAAACATGAGCGACAGACTGCGCCAACATTCCCCGTTTGCCCGAACCTCCAATACCAATTAGCTTTTCATATTCAGCTGCTCCACGAAGACCGCCAAACATTGTATGCAATTGACCTGATGCAAGGTAAGGATCATATGTGGTCATCATGGCCGCTGTAACTGCTGCTGTTACTGTAACATTATAGCGAGAGGCTCCATACTCAATCCAATGCGTAGTCATGGAACCATCAGCAATCGAGATAACCGTTGCGACGTCATCGTAGTTTTTCACTGTACTTAGCATCTCAAGATTCTGATAACTGTGACCAAGATAGTCCTTGGGATATGTTTCCGGAATTGACTCCCCCATGGATAGAATTGCTGCAATGTATTGTGGCTTGAAACCGAGATAGACATAGTCGTTTCCGTAAATCTTACTGTATTCAGCAGCGGTCTGATTCATAAGTCGGTAGCCGATAGCGGTTCCCTCAGCCAGCAGAGCAGTTCCGATTAGTTTCAAATCTCGCGAGAAGGCATGCCGCAGAACAACCAAAGCTAACGGTCGAATTTCCGGAAGGGATGATGCTTCATGATCAAACGACACAATTACAGTAGTGCCAGCTGGTAGCGAATCAATAAATGTAAACATTTTTTTTGTTTCAGGCGATACGCGCATATCAAAATTAACGTTCAGCGCCATAGAAATTATTACAAACAGAAATAATCCGCCAAAAATCCAGTGTCTGCTCTCAAGGTGTTTCACTTTTCTCTCCCCAACCATGTGCGTTCGATACCGAGAATAACCCTCAATGAAGTTGTCAATGACCCCAATCCTATCCCAATGAGGATTGCGCGGCGGGCAGCCATAGATGGATTGCCACGTACCCAGTCAGCAGCATCAGTTACAATCTGCGGTACAATTCCTTCGAGTGATGATCGGCTCAACAGTGTAAGTATTGCTGCCGCCAGAAGCACTGCCGCTGGAGCTGAGCGAGCACGAAATCCGCGAAATGATGCCGAAGCTACAAAGAACGCAAGAAGCGCAAATACTGTGGACTGCATTGGCGCCTGAACGTATTCGAACATCCACATAAATGGTGAGTCACCTTTAATCCCCCAGAATATTGCAAATACAGGCATAACAGTAAGCCCGATCAGCGAAATGATTCGGTAAGGGCGACTATCTCCACGTCGAATGTTGGTTACTGAAATTTTTACAAAGCTGATTACTCCCACTAGTAATGTGATAGCAAAGATAATCTGCCAATAATCAATCATAATCGTCGTGTTCAATGATCTGACAGCAGGAAGTTGCGAGAAATAGAGAGCAAATAACAAAGCTCCAAAAGCGAAGCAAACTATTTGTGCTATGCGACGAGTCATCAGAAACGCCACCATGTTGAAGATGGATCTACTGTTGCCCAGAGTGTGGCAATAATAATTATCAGTATTATCAGTGCTTTTAGAATATCCTGTGCTCGGACTGATGCCAGTATCGAGTGATCACCTGAGAGATAGCCAGAAGCAGCAAAGAGTTCCTCACCAATAAGGACGTAATCACATGCCACAATGAAGAATGAAAGCTGTATAGTAGAATCGGTACCGGCAATCTGAATCGAGCCGTTGATGTTTGCCGTTTCAGCTAAGATGAGTGATTCCGCTTCAAAAGTTCCCAGAAGAAAAACTGAAGCCGGCTTAAGACGACTGATAAGTCCATCGACAGCAGCAGCATAACCAAACTGTGATGAACTAACATAGAAGATGTCGTCATTACGGTATCGATCGGGATATCCTGCTTGCGCATAAGCTTCCCTTATCACTTCCTGCGCCACTGTCATAATTACAGGATCGTGAGTTGGGTAAACTAATCTGCAGTCATACTGAGAGGTTTTTTGAGCTACATGACTGAGGATATTCATAGATGCAATTGTAGTCGGACGTTGAATATCTCCCCCCCATCCCGGTGTAAACAGCAAGGGACGAGCCATTTCGGTGGCTCGTCCGATAGCTTCTTCAATAGCTTTCAAGCCAGCAATCTCACGTAGTTTGAAATGCTCCCTGCTTCGCTTGCAAAAAGTCGTATACAGAACCACTAAAACTGAAATAGCGGAAATAATCAGTATTGGCATACGATTCATATCGAACCATGAAGGGTCAACAGCGGTAGCTATAAAGAATGCAATTTTCATTTCGACTTAAGAAACACGAGTGATACTGTCTTTCGCAACAAAAAGATTTTTATCGTTGACCGATGGTATGTTGTAAGACTATTTATCATTGTTTGATAATGATTAAATTAGAAGGAGTTATTAAATGAAATATATTGTGGTTCTGTTCATTGCTATTCTTTCGACAAATGTTACAGCAGGAGAAACACTACATTGGTGGCAGTTCTGGACCGATCCTGCAATCAAACCAACAATTAACTCTATTGTAGATGAATTTGAGAAGGCAAACCCTGACATTACAGTTGAATTGACCGACCTTACATGGGCTAATGGCCACGAAAAAATTGTACTCGCACTGGCGTCCGGAACCGGGCCTGATGTACTGGAATTGGGCTCAGATTGGATAGCGCAATTTGCTGCCAACGATCACCTTGCTGATATTTCAAAGATTGTCAAAGACGATAGCTCCGAATACCAAGGTTGGGGTATGTCCACTTACAAAAATAATGTCTATGGTTTTCCATGGATATTAGGCACACGGATTCTTTTTGCTAATCGTGAGCTTCTTAATCGTGCCGGTTACGATCCTGATTTTTTGCCTGTTACATGGGACGACTTGATTAAAGCAGCGACTGCCATTTCCGCTTTGGATAATGACATTTACGGTTGGGGTTCAAATGCAGCAGAAAAACACCGGCTATATAAAAAGTTTCTGCCTTTTTTCTGGTCTGCAGGAGCACAGATTTTCAGTGATGATGGGCGTCATTGTGTGCTTTCTTCCACCTTTGCAGTTGATGCTCTTACGGCTTATAAAAAGTTACATGACTCTTGTGGCTATGTAGCTAATCAGCGCGGTATTGAGGATGCTTTTCTTGATGGTAAAATTGGATTTATTATCTCCGGCGACTGGTTGCTCAAACGGATAGAACTTGAAAACCGTAATATCGATTTGGTGTCCACTTTAATACCGGGTCCAACATTTATTGGTAGATCCTTCATGGGGGGAGAGTTCCTGAGTATCAACAAAACCTCAAAACAAAAAAAGGCAGCTATGAAGCTAATCCGCTTTGTAGCCTCGCCAGAGAATCAGGTTCGATTCTGCAAAGCTAACCACTCGGCGAATCCATCAAGTATCAAAGCTCAGAAAAACGAGTACTTTAGTTCCAATGTTCATCTTCAGACATTTATTAAACAAATTTCTATGAGTGACTATCCACCAGTCGATCCTGACTGGGTCTATATTGAGGAAATTATCGAAGGCGCTGTAGAGGATGCCCTGTTCGGTTCAGGACTGATAGCAGAACCACTACGCCTTGCACGTGACAAAATTGCAAAATTGAAGAGTAAATGAAACGTTCACGCCTGATTGCGGCATTGTTGCTTCTCCCCTGGATTGTAACATTCCTTGCCTTCTGGCTTTTTCCACTTCTCTTTTCTTTGATAGCCGGATTTACTGACTATAGTCTTATTTCACGAACGGGTGCAGAATGGATTGGTTTGGACAACTATCGACAGTTGTTCTCCGACAATGATTTTCTCGAATCCATTAAGAATACTTTTATATTCGTTTTCGGCACAGTGCCAGTAACCACTGTTCTGGCTCTTCTTATGGCTCTTTTTGTCAATAAACGTTTTCCTGGAAGAGGCTTATTCCGATCGGGATTTTTTCTCCCATCGATTACATCAATGGTTGTTATCGCCTTGATTTTTACCAATCTATATCAGAGGGGTGGTTACATTGCTACTCTGGCTGCCATGGCAGGTTTCACACCTCCAGAGTATGGATTTCTATACTCCAGTTCCACAGCGCTTTATTCAATTATGGCTATGGATATCTGGATGTCGGTTGGTTATTATATGTTGATATTCTTGGCTGGCCTTGAATCAATACCGTCAGAATTGTATGAGGTAGCTCGGATTCAGGGAGCTTCATCCACACGCCAGTTCTTTTCTATCACACTTCCACTTTTAAGGCCTGTTGCGCTGTTTATTATTGTCATCAATTCAATTAAGTCGTTTCAGATATTTGTTGAGATATTTGTTATGACTAAGGGCAAATTCGACACAGCTTCGATGGTTTATTTTATTTATGATACTGGTGTTACAACAGCGTTCCGATTTGGTTATGCATCAGCCGCAGCTTTTGTGCTATTTTTTATTGTGGCAACCTTTTCAGCATTTCAATTTTTTCTCTTTCGCAGGCGGAAACCGCTATGGTAACAAACAAGCTCAGAGTTATTTTGCGGTATATTGTCCTCTTCTGTTTACTGATTATTATGACATTCCCTCTTCTGTGGATGTTTCGTGTGGCGTTGATGCACTCTGGAGCACCGGTCGGTTTCTGTGATATATTCACAGGCGTTATTACTTTCGCAAATTTTGTCGATCTGTTTCGTAATGCAAATATTGGACGTTATCTCTTCAATTCAATCTTAGTTGTTGTAATTGTCACTGCTGCCAATGCTGTTTTCTGCTTTATGGTAGCTTATGTTCTGGCCCGTTATCGTATGCTTGCGGGAAAATTGCTGTTTATATCAGTGATAGTAGTTCTGATGATACCAGCCCATATACTTATTGTTCCTCTCTATGTATTGACAATCAAGGTGGGTATCTATGACACTTACTGGGCATTGTTACTCCCATGGTTGGTGAATCCAATAGGTATATTTCTTGTTAAACAGTATCTCGAATCGATACCGCCAGATATGGAGGAAGCAGCCCGAATCGATGGAGCCGGTGAACTTGTAATTTTGTTCCGCATAGTGATGCCACTGTGCAAGCCGGCTTTGGCGGTGTTGGCTATTCAGGTCTTCTTTACCAATTGGAATCTCTTTCTGTTCCCATTTATTCTTACTTCGAGTGAATCTCTTCGCACCCTTCCAGTAGCGCTTGCTCATTATCAAGGACAACAAGCTATTGATTGGCAACACTTAATGGCTGGATCTGCCGTGGCAATAATTCCCGTACTCATAGCTTTTATTTTTCTTCAGAAACAAATTGTTTCCGGTATAACCGCAGGAGCAATCAAACAGTAAAAAAATATTTTTTTAGTTGCATTTAACAGATAAAAGGAAGTATCATTGACAGTTGTAAAATGTGAACTTAAATAAGAAGTAGCATATAACATATAATGAAAGGATGAACGTAAAATGAAAAGTATGGTAGTAGTCGGATTATTGTTGGCGTTACTGCTAATGGGCTGTGGGGTTAACAAGGAATATGTCTCACAGCAGATTCAGGAATCTGAAGCACGTACCAGCTCACAAGTGGATGCACTCACTGACAAAACCAATGCAAATGCTGAAGAGATATCCAAGCTTCAATCGTTGTCAGCTCAGTTGGCTGAGAAAGCAGACTTGGCTATTAATAAGGCGGCTGGATTTGAAAATTATCAACTCATCTGGTCTGGCGAGATTACATTCGATTTTGACTCGTATGAAATTACTGCAACTGCTGAGGCAATAATCCTTGAAGCGTGTGAGAAAATGGGGCAACATCCTGGTTCACTAATTGAAATTGCTGGAAATACCGATCGAACCGGAAATGCTAAATATAACCTCATGTTGGGTGAGAAACGGGCTAACTCAGCTAAGATGTATATGGCTGACCACTGTGGCATTTCACTTTACCGTCTGTTTACTGTGTCTTATGGTGAAAAGCGTCCGGTTTCTATGCCTGACGAACATGGCTCAGCATCGAAAAACAGACGTGTAGAACTTGAAATTTGGGGACAGATGTAAACTTTTACATTCATCTTCCTTCAACTATAAGCGGGCAGGAGATAATTCCTGTCCGTTTTTTTATTGGAACAG
>JAYEIF010000166.1:0-11052 GCA_034659895.1 Candidatus Zixiibacteriota bacterium | reverse complement strand
GCCTTTTAAGCTATTTATAACAAAACCCTTTCACTTGAAACAATACAAAACATGCTTATCTATTTATGAACAAAGAACTTACCCGCCTGTCGAGCGGACAGGTACTTTATTCAGCAGACCCTAAGTAGTATCTTTGTAGTTCGTTAACCAAAAATCTTGCGCCGCTTGAGGATTATCAGTATTGGTAATCCCAGCACATAGCAGGCTATCAACTGACCTATCCCTATCATCTGGACACAAAACCAATAGTCAACCCCAATAATACCGGCGAGGTATGCCGACACCCCAAACGCATTGAGAATCACCGGCGGAAAAGGAGCCAGAAGGATACCCTGATTGTGTCCTTTGATTAAAATCCATGTAAGTGTTATCGCACTCAATACCGCCGCAATCAGAAGCAGACTCCCGCAAACCAGAAAGAAAAGATCATCAGTGCTTATAAGAAGAAGAATCGAAACCAATATCAGAATCAACATCACAATGACAATAGTCCAAAAATGCTCTTTTATCAGTGGATTAACCTTTTGCTTTCCAATTGATGCAAATACAACTGGTAACAACCCCGCAAATGATAGAATGACCCCTCCAATCGATTTGCTGGTGAACTCAAAAGAAGTAAGTAGATAGATTGCGCCAATCCACATTAGGGCGATAGCCGCAATAGCACATGCTCCAACAAGAGTGTGTCGTTTCAGCCGTCCAGCATAGTAGGTAAGGATTCCTGCAAATAAAGTAATGAGAGGTCCAATTACGATATCGAGCCAGCCCATCCCTCCAAGGATATTAGCCAGAAGGCAACCGATAAACAACCCAGGGATAGCGGCAGCAGTTAAAAAAGGAATTACTGTTAGGGCTTCTGCAATACGAACCTGGTAAACGCCAAACGAAATTGGTTGAAACGCCAGACTTAGAACGGCATATACCGCGGCTACCAAACCCGCTAGAGCTAATTCACGTGTAGAAAATTTACGCATATTGTCAAAAAGGGCAAACGATAGAAACCCGTCAACTTATTTTTCCCCCAAAAAAACAGCTCTGTGAAACTGTTAAGCAGGCAGGGTTTCAATAATCAGTCCTCCTTGTCGTTATACATCCGAAGTATATCAGCCCCGATTTGTCGTATGGAGTCTCTCAGCTCCAGTGGCTCGAGCACTTCCACTTCACCACCAAAGCCGAGTAACCATCGCTGGATTTCCTCGAGACCGCGCGTTACAACACGGTAAATGACTTTCCCTTCATCTGTTTTTTCAACGATTTCATCCGTATGATGAGTACTTGTAAGTACAACCCGTGAAGCAGCCCCCACAAACCGAACAACAACCTCTACCGGCTCGCCACTGTAGATTTCCCAGCTTCCTTCAAAGTAAGTTTCCGGATTGACATTACCACGATGTTTAAATTTTTCCTCAATCATTTCCATATCAACTACTCTGTCAACTCGGAAAGTGCGGAACTCTTTTCTCAAACGGCAGTAAGCGACAAAATAAAACGCTCGTCCGCGAAAAATCATAAAATACGGCTCTACAATACGCTCCATTGTCCCGGAATTGATTGATTCGTAGGTCATCCTTAAACAACGCCACTGGCTGATGGCTTCTTCAACAATTCCGAAAAAATTCTCTATCTTATCATCTCCAGTGGAAGTAACTATTGATATATGTGTAGTTGGCGGTGAAAATTTCTTTTCTTTTCTGACTGCTTCAGGAAGTCCAGCTTCAATTTTAGCTGCGATACGACTAATTAGACGAGCATATTTATCGGTCTGCTTCAATGGGCTGGATTCGAGAGCCAGACGCAGGCACTGATATTCATCAAGGTCAAAGTTTAGCGGAGGAAGGAAATTGCTGGAAGCCAGTTTGTAGCCGTTGTCGTAATAGATAGGAACATTTGCTTCCGACAAAGCCAGAATATCCCGATAGATAGATCGCTCGGTTACACTGCATTCCTCAGCAAGTTTGGATGCATTAAGATTTTTCCTGGACCGCAACAAGTTCAGGATATGAAGCAACCTGTCATATTTAGGCATTCCCATATTTAATAAACCTCCTGCGATAATATAGTCACAAACAAACATCAATACAATATGGGGAAGCCCCCATATTTTCATAATCCACTGATATTTGAATACAAGCATTACAACACTGTAATATGTCTTCCAATTTGCTGTTGGATTAACTATTATATGATTGGTCTTATATTTGCATATTATGCCGATGAAACAATATGAAACCCAAAACCGAGGGGAATAATATGATATCTAATCGAGGTAACAGGAAACGGAAAACCGGAGAACCATTCTATAAATCTTCTTTCTTCAAATTTACAACGAAGATACTAATGGGGGGAGTTGTTATTGTAATGTTTCTTACCCTTGCACAGTGCACGGTTAAAAAACCTGAATCTCCAACATGGACAACCCAATTGGTTGTTCCAGTTGTAAATCGTACTTACCAAATGGATGAGATTGTTGATAAAATCGGGGATAATAATCTTGATATCAGTAATTCAGGGATAGTTACTCTAAGCATCACGGAAGATTTGGACACGGTGTTGCTGGATCAAGATAACCTAACCACTGATGATCTGTATGATTCTCTGTCCAAACAACTTGGACTTATAGATATCGACCCGCCAAGTGTGGAACCGATATCGGTCAGTCTTAGTGAAATATCAGAGCTTGCAACTCCACTGTCTGGGGATATAGCAATCGTGCCAAACACAAGTTTTGGTATCACTACTGAGATACCGTCGTTCAGCACTTTCACAACTGCCACATTTTCTACCGGAAGCGTGGATGTAATAATTACCAACAAGTTGGGAACAAGCCTGGATACAATCAGCGTTGATCTAGTTGTTAACGATTCCACTATTGCATCAGGTACGCATCCGTCCACTTTGAACAATGATAGTAGCGCTATTATTACACTTGACCTTGCCGGTAAAACTGTTCCAGATAATGTAAAAATTGCCTCAAGCTATCATCATATATTCGTAGATACTATCACCGAGTTCTCGACACGGTACATCAGCACGGACATGGAATTCAGCGACATACTCAAAGTAACAGAAGCAACAGCGCAAATTCCAGGATTGAGCATTTCGGATTCAAGTACAGTTACTCTTGGTGAGGATGACAGGATTGATACTGCCAGCTTGACATCGGGCAATTTAGGGCTGGCTATAACCAATCAGACCGCACTTGACGCTAACCTCACAATCACTGTGCCTGATATCATAGATACGCTTGGCTTACCTATGACGATAGGACCTACACCTGTACCTGCATCGCAAACTATCCAAATAGACCAGAGTTTGATTGGTTGTTATCTGATTCCTCAATCGAGTACTGTTCCTCAGGAATTAAGCATCAACGTTATTGCGGACATCGACGGCTCAGGCACAGAACAGAAAACCGTGTCATCAACCAATTCTGTTTTGGTTTCGTCAGAATTGACAAACTTGACTTTTGGTTCGGTTACTGGTCAGTTCCAGACAGTATCCGTTACTTTCGACAGCATCTCAGAGGATGTTGAAATACCAACCGGCTTCGAGAATATCGAATTTGTCAACGCTGTCATAACACTTGAGATAGAGAATGGAATTAATCTCCCGGGTGATGTCAGTATTCAACTTTCGGGAGACAACGGAAAGAGTCTTAACATGACAGGTGATATTGCCCCTCGTGGCATGGCTTCATCTGTTACAAGTGAAATCACTAATGCCGAGGTGGCTGATTTTCTGTCACCCATTCCCACCCATATCGAGGCTTCTGGAACAGTAACGTTTGGAGATGGGACATACCAAGGGACAATTACCGGCGATGACTATGTTTTTGCAAAAGTGAAAATCGATGCGCCGTTAGAAATGATAATTAATGAATCGGAAATCGATATGGATATTGAAAGACAAACCATCGAACAGAAAGACATTGATAAAATCACAGATCACTTTATCGAAGGCCATTTTGTTTACCGTCTGGTTAATCATCTTCCCGTAGGAGCTCATGTAAATATCTATCTTGACAGCGACTCACTACAGCTTAACAGCGACAGCGCACAATTGAGTTTCGATTCACTGTATGTTACCGCAGCAGAAACGGATGCTAACGGTATTGTGATTGACACTATGGTTATGTCTCCACAGACGATATCGCTGGACAGTGCTCAGATAAGAATACTCGAAAACGATACGTTATATATTGGTTCGGAGATAACTTTGCATGGTTCCGATAGTCAGGCTGTCAAACTTATGGGGAATGATTTCATCACTGTAAATGGCCATATTAACGTTGAATACATTTTCGACGGTGAATTTTAAAGGAGGCCGTCATGATTAGACATAAGACAAAACATAATGTTTCCGGATGTAGAAACACAAGAATGACTACACAACATTCCAATAAAATGTTGAGCAGTTCAGCGGGACAACGAGAGACAACCTATCGTCATGCACAAGATAGTAGCAATTGTTTTTCAAATCGCACAAAGCCAATCACCGGCATTCTCACTTTTTCTATCCTTGTTTTACTTTTTATTAGTGCGACGGTATCGGCGGGAAGCCAGTCTTCTGCACGCAGTGTAGCGATGGGCGGAGCTTATACATCGCTGGCAACAGGTGTTGAAGCATGTCGTTACAATCCGGCAAATCTCGGGTTCGAAGGAATTAAACAGTCAGGTATAGAAATTGTCGGACTTGGCGCTGATATTAGCAATAATTCCTTCAGTCTGGGTGATTACAATGATTACACTGGCGCAGTGCTGACGAGTAGCGACAAGGAATACCTTCTGGGACGTATCCCTGATGATGATGGTTTGAACATCTCAGCAGACATTGAAGCATCCGCTATCTCATTATCCTTTGGTTCGTATGCCATTTCTGTCTCTGGTATTGGGCAGGCGGATGTAAGCCTTAGCAAGGATATAGTTGACCTGATTCTCAATGGCAACACCTTTGGGGATACAGTCAATGTTACCAGCTCTTACTCTGATGCTGTCGGTTATGTTGCCGCAGGGGTCTCATACGGCTTGCCGATTTATACGTTTGGGTCCAGGCAATTAGCGGTTGGCGTTACGGCAAAGTACATTCGCGGACTTGGTATGGAAAAGGTTGTTGATCTTGACGGATTAGCTGTTACCGATGAAACAGGTTTTGCCGGCGAAGGTCACGTCATTGCAAAAACAGCCACTGGTGGATTAGGGTATGCTCTCGACGTTGGAGCAGCAATGCATCTGAGTGATGATTACACTGTTGGAGCTCGCATCAAAAATATGTTGAGCACAATATCATGGACTGCCGACACAAAAGAACACGGTTACTCGTTCACTTTTGATACAATGACCGTGGACAATATGGACGGGGATTATATCTCTTCAGAAGAATACACCAAAGATATCCAGTCATTTTCAACCAGCTTGCCAGCAGTGATGAATATCGGTGTAGCCAACACATCAGGCGACTTGTTGTGGGCTGTTGACTGGGAACAGGGTTTTCGACAGGCAGCGGGCGCTTCAAAGAAGCCGCGTTTGTCAGCCGGGCTTGAGTGGACTGGTCTGCTGCAAATGCTGCCGTTGAGAGCTGGTTTTGCCACTGGTGGCAACAAGACTACTGCTTTTTCTTTTGGCTCCGGCGTCCACTTGGGGAGTTTTTACCTCGATATTGCAACTGTAACCGGCAAGACTCTTTTACCATCTTCCAGCCAAGGGTTAAATGTCGCCCTGTCCACAGGTTTCTACTTCTAAGATCAACAATCCTGAGGTAGTGGGGATATCCCCACTACCTCTCTATTTAACCCACTTACCGTCGGGCGTCCAGCGTTCGGCGGTTTGTGTTATCTCCTTGTGTTACTGCGCCTTATAGCCGCCCATCAAAGGCGGCACCTCCTTTGCAAAGTATCTTATCAGATACTGAAACACTACCCTGAACCTTTGAGAGTTCAGGGTATGCTTTTGCTTGGGGAGGTTAATGATGAAGCAAGCACTCAACCAATGGAAACTTATTACGATTACTACAGTACTGGTTTGGTTCGCTGTTGTAATGAGTGTAAATGCCATCCCGCCTCATCCACAATTAAGGAATGAAATATACAACGGCAAAATCTCTGTGCCATATTTCCTGTCTCATTCTGATGAACTTCGGGAACAAAAGATAAATGTATCCGAACGACAAAAATATAACCAAAACTTGATTTTGAAAACCAACCCCGATAGAACTCCAGTAGTTAAAACTAAACTTCGCGCCTTATGCTTACTTGTGAAATTTAGTGATCAAGATGATTCTGTGCCAGCTGACTATTTCGATTCTCTTTTATTTGACAGCATTGGTAATTCCATCAGAACATACTATGGCGAGGTGTCATATAACCAACTGGATATTGTTACTGTTAATATGCCTTCATCTGTAGGATGGATTGAAGCTCCACAGACTTATGATTACTATGTCAATAATCAAAATGGTACAGGGGCATACCCTAATAACACACAGAAGCTCTGCGAAGATCTTGTCGATGCTGCCGATGGACAAGTGGATTTCAGCAATTACGACAATGATGATAATGGTACCGTTGATCTTTTGATAATTGTTCACACAGGTCCTGGAGCTGAGTACACTGGCCAAAACAGTGATATCTGGTCTCACAAATGGGGAATCAGTCCGCGACTTAAGGATGGTGTATATATTTCTGACTTTACAGTACAGCCAGAATATTGGGTCAATCCCGGCGATATGACTGTTGGCGTCTATGCCCACGAACTTGGGCATGGCTTTTTTGGCTTACCTGACTTGTATGATATCGATGGTTCCGGATCACATGGTATCGGCAAATGGGGCCTAATGTCGTATGGTTGTTGGTTAGGTCCTTCAAGTATGGGTAGTTCACCGGCACATCCGTGTGCCTGGAGCAAAATCCAGATGGGTTTCACAGCAGCGACTATAATCTCGGATAATTCCAATTCTCATCCTATAGGCGCAGTCGAAACCTCAGATGAAATCTACCGGCTGTGGAACGGGGGCAGCACGGGGAATGAGTACTTTCTTATAGAAAATCGACAGAAGACCGGATTTGACAGTTACATTCCAGGGTCCGGTTTGCTCATCTGGCATATCGATGACACTAAAACCAACAATACACAGGAGTGGTGGCTGGGAGAAGATTCCTCAAATCATTATATGGTTGCTCTTGAACAATCGGACGGGTTGTGGGAACTTGAGCATGGCTTGGATTATGGTGACGACCGTGACCCCTTTCCGGGTAATCTGAATAATCTCACATTTGACGCTCTTTCAACGCCCAACTCAAATTCTTATCAGAATGGTATTTCTTATGCCAAAGTTGATAATATATCACCATCAGCAAATACAATGTATGCAGACTTCACAGTAGGGTTCATTGCTGACAATGGCGATTCCAATGATGACCCCAATCAACTCCCGACCACACCGGTGCTCAGTCAGAACTATCCCAATCCATTCAATCCCTCAACTACGATAGAATTTACAGTTAGTACTTCTGACAGAGTTACACTGGAGATATTTAACCTGCTTGGACGAAAAGTCAAGACGTTACTTGATGAAATAATTGAAGAGGGGACACACACTATCGCCTGGAATGGCACCAATAAGCATGGTCAAGAAGTAGCATCTGGCGTATATCTTTATCGAATCGTCTCTGGGGGATACAGTCAAGTCAGGAAGATGACACTATTACGCTAATCCATACGCACTTCGTAGGCGGCTTCCTCCCTGGCTGCTTATATAAAAACCCCGGCTGTGTAATAAGTCGGGGTTTTTAACTTAGCAAATAATCCGCGTGTCGGAGCCTACTATTCTTAGCTCCGTTCACTGGAATACTGGTTGTCCCGTTGTAGTTTCTTATGTTTCGTGTGACAGCTTTTACACCGTTTAGGGTCTTCCGAATAACCACGCTCAGCAAAATATTGCTGCGCCGCTACCGTAAAGACAAACTCCTCACCACATTCAGAACATACCAAAACTTTAGGTTCAAAACCATCGCTCATCATTCCCCCTCTCTTCCATCTTAGATATCTTCCATGACATTCAAGACAGAAGTTAGGTTATTATTAATAATAATAATATGTTAAAAGATATATGAGTCAACAAAAAAGTATTATTAAAACAACAATACAAATGCGGAATTGTATTCCAGAATCAATTTGACAATGTTTTAATGTAACCCTATTATAAATTGTAAATATGACCGATAAAGTTTATAAAATTTGGACTTTAATAAATCTAATTTCTTTAGGGAGGAAAGTATGAATATCCTGAAAGTGCTCGTCATATCTGCAATACTGGTTGTGGTTGTGTCAGGTTTGTCTCTCGCAAGTTCGATTAGCATGAAAGTGTCCGGATCGGGCGCGGTGAATGACAGTACAATCAAGGCTGGTGAGCCAGTATCGGTTGACATTTACATTTTCAATGATTCATTGTATACAGGTTTTTCATTTGGTTTCAAGATTATCTCAGAAGACGTAGAGAAGATAACCCACCCTGCCGATAGCGGTAATGGCCTCAATGATAGAGGCGATATCAAAGGTTATAATGGCTGGGAGGATAAGTCAATCTGGAACTACGGAGGTGTCTTTACAGTTGAGTTAGACTGGGATGGCACTATCCCTGAACTTGTTGGGTTCGGTAGTTTTTGCGTTCAGAAAGAATACAAACCTCATGAGCTTCATAAATGCCTTTCGTTAGATATAATTGTTCCTGAGCCAGGGATAATCACTTTTGACTCATCTTTCTATCCTCCTGGTGGAACTTGGGTCTTTGCTGGTCCTAAACCTTCTGCTTCTACTAAACCAGACTGGGGTGGTCCATACAATTTCACAGTAGTAAAATAGCATTTTAGTAAAATAGCATTTTAATAAAATAGCATTTTGATAAAATTACATTTTGATAAAATAGCACTTAGCACAATTAACCCGTCGGATATCCGGCGGGTTTTTTCACATATCCACAAAAAACAACTACAGAAAAAGAATTCTGAGCCTATGGCAATCATCGTGCATGCTGACGAAGCAGTTTCTTTACCGCCTTACAGACAATATCGACATCAGTCATCTTCATTCCAGGATATAAAGGTAGTGAAACTACACGCTGGCCAGCATAGGCGGCATTGGGAAAATGTTGAGCCGAAAGATCAAACTTATCATGATAATACGAAAGTTCAAAAATCGGTTTGTAATGAACACCACATTCAATACCTTTGTGTGCCATGGCTGCTATGAATCTGTTCCTGTTAATGCGCAGGCGTGACAAGTGAAGTTTGATAATATACAGATGCCAACCGTGATGGTATCCTTTTGCAGTATGAGGGACTTCCAGTAAATCCTCCATCCCTGTTAGATTTTTGTTGTAACGTTCAGCCAGTTTAGCACGAATTGCTTGATCTTTTTCAAATGAATCAAGTTGCCCGAGTCCAACTGCGGCGTGAAGCTCAGACATATTTGCTTTATGCCCGATCGTAATGGCATCATACTCCCACCGACCAGAACTTTTGCGATCTAATGTTCCCGATGTCAAACCATGGCGAGTTAGCAAACGCACGTTATCGGTTAGAATCTTGTGGCGGGAAACTACAATACCACCCTCACCACATGTAAGATTCTTTGTAGAGTAGAATGAAAAAACAGCTACATCACACATTTTCGGAATAGACCGTTTTCCATATGAAGCGCCAATAGAATGAGCAGCATCAGCGAGAAGTATCAGGGAGTGTGTGTCGCAAATCTGATTCAACATTTTATAGTCTGCAGGATAACCTGCAATATCAACCGGCATTATGGCATGAGTATTGTCCGATATCTTACGGACAGCTTCATCAGGATCAATATTTAGAGTATGTGGATCGATATCAGCAAAGACAGGCCGAGCACCAGTTTGAACAATAGCTTCTATAGTTGCTACAAAGGTGAATGGTGTTGTGATAATTTCTCGACCAGGACCAGCTCCGGTAGCTTCCAGAGCCAATTGAAGCCCTGATGTTCCTGAGTTTACAGCTACTGTGTTTTTGACCCCGAGCAATCCGGCTATTTCCTTTTCAAATGCTTTTACGCGTGGTCCTGGTGTAAGCCAGCCATCATTAAGAACTTCGGCTACTTCCTTTTTGGTTTTTGGGGAAAGTTTAAGGTCAAACAGCGGAATATTTTTATGCTTGGCTTGCTTCATAAATCAGCCTTTCGTAAAGATCTGTCATTTTGTCAAGTGATTGGTCCCAGCTAAAGTTATCACGTACAAAATCATGTCCCTCATCACCCATCCTTTTTATTTGATCGGTATTTTTGCCTAATTTCATAATTGCTTTTGCTAAAGCTTCCGGATCATCAGGCGGAACCAATAATCCTGTCTTGTTATCGTGTACAACTTCCGGTATGCCACCAACATTTGTTGCAATGACAGGTCGTCCGCAAATGCCAGTTTCAAGAGCCGCCACACCGAAAGCCTCTCGCCTTGACGGCATTACCATAACGTGGTGACGAGAGATAAAATCGTAGATGTCACTGTTCTTTACAAAACCTACAAAATTAACACTGTCAGTTAAATCCAACTCATTAACCATCATCCGAAGTTCTCGAGTTATGTTGCCATGTCCAGCCAACGAGAGCATTAAGTTGGGTAACTCTGGTTTGACGATTGCCATAGCCTTTAGCAGGACATCAGGACCATACACGGATTTATGACTCTTGATGTAGCACAAACGAAGACTACTAATTGGCGGCAGAGGTTCAACTTGCATAATCGGTGTAACTCCAAATGGAATTATTGTTATCTTATCCGTATTTCGAGGGGATATCCTCGCTGTTTGTTTCTTTAGAAAGTGAGATGTGGCTGTAATGTGTTGCGCTTGCGAAAGCGCTTTGATGGTAATTCGTTTTCTAAACCATTCTTTCTCAGCCATCATAAGATCTGAGCCCCAGACAGAAACCACAGTTGGTGAAAAACGAGATCTGATTCCCCACAAACCAAAACCTGTAACATAATGCACATGTATGAGATCAGGTTTGAAATCAAGTGCCTCTCGCACTGCTGCTGACTCAT
>JAYEIF010000165.1:0-2172 GCA_034659895.1 Candidatus Zixiibacteriota bacterium | reverse complement strand
CTCGCGTAGCAGCGGGGCTTGTCTCCGCTGTGTGTATAGAAACGGGCGACACGCCACGGCGCACTTCCTGTGCGCCGACAGGCACGTCAGCACAAGGCCGCCCGCTACCTGTCCGCTTGACAGGCGGGCGCGCCCGCCAAAGGCGGGGAGATTGTGGTACATAATAACTAATTATTCAACAAGCCCTAATTCCATTTTCAAAAATGCCTTATCCATTGACATACAGTATGGAACTTAAAGCCGCTTTGAGTGATATAAACTCTGATTGCGCCAAGAGATTGAATTACTAACTTAGCTATATGAAAAAGTTTTTGATATTATCAATTCTTCTGCTGGCAACTACTGCTAAATCTGCCTCGCTGTTTATCCCAATGGATAAAGTGCAGACAAATCATCTCAAAGCCTATGGTTTGGTTTACCATTCTCTTGAACTTGGTCAAAAGGGACAATGGCTTCTTAACTACCGTGGTGGCTCGTTTTTGTTAAATTATTCTCAGGAACTAATTGACCAGTGTTTGATGATGGGGGTTAAGTACAAAAAAATCACCCAGAGTCAGGTTGCAGACATTTTCAGACAAATAGAAGTGGAAAATATGGAACGCGTGGAGCTTGAAAAAGCGCCTGTCATCGCCATCTATTCCCCTCCTTCAGCGCAACCGTGGGATGACGCTGTAACTCTGGCGCTGACTTACGCCGAAATCAAATATGATGTCGTATGGGACGAGGAGGTTCTCAGCGGCGCTCTCGAGGATTATGACTGGCTCCATTGTCATCACGAGGACTTTACCGGTCAGTATGGTAAGTTTTACGCTGCCTTTCACAATCAGTTGTGGTATCAGGCTGATGTCAAAAATAACGAAGACATGGCAACCCGAATGGGTTACAGTAAAGTTTCGGATATGAAGCTGGATGTTGCCATGGCTATTTATGACTTTGTTCGACGGGGTGGGTTTCTTTTTTCTATGTGTTCTGCACCGGAGACGATAGATATTGCTCTTGCGGCTTCCGATGTCGATATCGTTCCAAGCGAATTCGATGGTGACCCCATAGATCCAAATGCTCAGGAGAAGTTGGATTACTCCAAAACATTTGCCTTTGAGAACTTCGTAGTATCACTTGATCCCTTCCTCTATCGACATTCAAACATTGACACATATCCTGATCGTCGCGTGCGGTTTACCGAACCAGAGAATGATTTCTTTTTCCTTTTCGACTTTGCCGCCAAACTTGATCCGGTGCCTACTATGCTTGTCCAGAATCATGTCAATACGGTGGGTGGATTTATGGGGCAAACAACAGCGTTTCGGAAATCTTTGCTAAAGAAATTTATCACTATTCTTGGTCAGCCGGACAATTTCGATGAAGTGCGATATATACATGGCAATCTCGGTCGTGGAACATTCACGTTCCTGTCGGGACACGATCCTGAAGATTACCGCCATATGGTTCATGACCCTCCGACTGAATTGGAATTGCACAAGAACTCTCCGGGCTACAGACTTATTTTGAATAATGTCCTTTTCCCTGCTGCCAAACGCAAAGAGCGTAAAACATAAACGGCAAAATAATCTTATCGATTGTGCGTTGACACTAACTTCTCAATAGCATATTATATCCGCGTGAATGATAAACACGACAGAACTTTTATCGGGATAGACTATGGGGAGCGTCGTATTGGTATAGCGAAAAGCGACCCAACCGGATTGATTGCGACAGCGCTGAAAACTCTGCGGGTGTCATCTGTGAAAAATGCAATCATGCAAATTAATGAAGTAATACACGAACACGAGCCAAATGGACTCGTGGTCGGTTATCCGCTAAACTCTGTTGGAGAGAAAAGTCAAAAATGCAAAGAAATAGATAGCTTCATCAGAAAACTCAAAGCGGTTTATTCCGGCCCAATCCATAGGGAGGATGAGCGACATTCCTCTGAAGAAGCGTTAGACATCATACATGAACATGGCAAGAAAGCCGGTCACAATAAGGGACGAATCGACAGGCTGGCTGCGGTTGTTATTCTGCAACACTTTCTTGACGAGCTAACAAGAGGTTGCTGAACAAAGTATAAGTTCTTTGTTCATAAATAGATAAGCATGTTTTGTATTGTTTCAAGTGAAAGGGTTTTGTTATAAATAGCTTAAAAGGTTTGCACTTGATAAACATTCTACACGC
>JAYEIF010000164.1:0-11110 GCA_034659895.1 Candidatus Zixiibacteriota bacterium | reverse complement strand
TACATTCAATTTTAGAGAAGATTACGTTCGAAAACGCAGATTTTTACCGACCTCCCATTGGATTTTTCATTTCAACTTTTTTGTATCCTTTTGGAATATCAAAAATACCGTCTGGGGCTGATTTCTCTGTACATTCAATAAGTTCTGTCTTCATATCGACCTTGTTGCCCATCATATCGACTTTCCCCTCACTCAATACGGAGACTCCCTTTATCTTCTTCATCTCATTGATCATATCCTCGAAACCCGGCAACTGGGACATCATTGAACGTGCGGCAAGATTAAAAAGATCAGCGTCGATTTCAATATCTTCAGTAGCCCAAACATCCATTGATGTTTTCATCATTGCTATATTCATAGTCACGGCATATTTCTTCGCATCCCAACTTTTGATTTCTTTTGTCTCTTTAGTTGGTGTAACAGTACACTCTACCGATCCCATCATGCCTGCCACCTTCTCGGCTTTCTTTTTCGAAGCCTCTTTTTCTGAAGGGTCAAGGATATCCTTCATATTGATGGGCATCTCTGAGTACGTTTTTCCCTTGTTATCTATGGAATATGCTTTTCCCTCATCTTCTCTCGCAATGAATATATCGCCTTCTGAGCTTTTAGAGTAAACCATCCCTTTGGTGATCCAAGTTTCTGATGTATCATAACGGGCAGGCTGAGTCTGTCCCATTATCTCCATGGCTCCGGTGTAGTTCACCTGCTTCAGATACCAGTCCGCACTTGCGGGACAAACAGCTATTACAAAAATAGCCAAGGTAATCAGAATCATTCGTGTTTTCATTTTTGTTCTCCTCTTTTGATTATTAATTATAATTTTATCAACTCAACTCGACGGTTATTGGCTTTACCTTCAGACGAATCATTTGTATCAATTGACTTGGATTCTCCCCAGCCCTTTGCTTCCAGACGATCGGCGCTAATGCCATACTTGGAAGAAAGATAGGTTCTCACCGATGAAGCCCGATTCTTTGACAACGTCATATTGTGATCATTACTGCCGTCGCTGTCGGTGTGGCCTTCGATAGACAGCCGCAAGCTTGAATCATCTTCAAGAAGCCGAGCAATGTTTTTGAGCGTCTTGAATGATTCACCCTTAATGGTGTAAGAATCGGGGTCAAATAGTATTCCGTGTGTAACAATCTTGCCGTCTTCGTCGAGTTGGTCGCGCATGCTCTTGCCACCCTCGGCAAACCGGAATCCCCGGAATAACACGAAAACCTCCTTTTTGTTAGCCCAATGCTCCGGATCAATGTTCAAACGAAAACCTACCGGATTAAACCCTTCCACGTTTGGCACATTTGCTACTCTTTCTTTGTCAATAAAGCATTTAATGGACCTTGTCGTCGCCATGATCCTCATGGTGTGCACGCCCTTAGGAAGCAAATAAGGGATAGCTTTGCTGGCGAGCCTTTTCCCCTGGATGCGTAGTTTGGTGCTATTGAGACCGTAGCCACGCACCAGGAATTCGCCAATATTTTTCCCCTTATTGTTTACCCATGAAATCGAGTAGTTGCTCCCATTCTTTTCGCCACCATAAGAGTAGAATTCCAGTTCCACGGTGTACTTCGGCGGCAGCGGCGCATCCTTGATTTTTGGACGGATAGAGCCTCCGTCAGTACACATAATCCAATACTCTTTCCCAAACAGGACTATCTCGAAGACTCCATTGTCCAAATTCCAGCGGTAAGGGAACTCGCCTTCTTCCTCACCTTTCAAGTCATCATAGTAAATGACCTTGTTGCCCGGTACGAAGTTGTACTTGGTATAGAGAGTCATATCTTCTGAGGCTGGAGCAGATGCCGTTGAACTCTGAGAATCACCACTCCCCTGTGAAGAAGTTGCTGTCTGTCCTCCTTCTTGAGAAGACTGTCCATACTGCTTTGTGTATTGACCCTGACCGGTATAGCGGTAGTATTCCTTGGGAACCTCTTTGGAAACTTTATCAATCGCTTTTGCCAGCACAACTCGAATCGCACTTTCCATAGGCTCATTGGAGTAAACCCCTAGTCCACCAGCCAGTGCCAGACCATCCACACGGCCACCGCCGCCCATGCTGGTTTTCCATTTGTCAGATTTACCTTCAAGTGACATCGCCTTGAGAATGCGACGCGTGCGAATGTCGATAAGCTTTATTTCCATCTGGATTTTGGCCGATTTCTTACTCACCCCAAATTTTCCGAAAGCCTTTTTAGTAAGCCCTCCCAGACCGCCACCGCCACCGCCTGCGTTTGGTTCAAATGCAGTAACTGCGCCAGTGACCAGAATATCCGCACCTTCCATTAAGCCTTTCTCCGGACCTCGTCCTTCCTCTGTGTAACCCGATTGCCCCAAATCTATTTCATCGGCTAATTCAGCTACCTCTTCCTGACTGGCAAGCACAATAAACCTGCCCGTGTTGGTCAACGCTGAAGAGAGCATTTCTCCAATCGATGCCGCCATATCATACGAGCAGTGATCAGCTTTGGGTTTGATTTTGCCAACCGTAATGCGTGCTTTGTTGCCCTGATAGGTTAGGTTTTCCTCAACATCGGCAACTGTCGTGCCGACCAGCAAAACTCCAACCAGAAAAACACTTAGCATCATCCCTGTAATGATAGTCCTTCGCATTATTACCCTTCTCCTATATTTATTTACCTCTAAACGTAGTTCATTCATTTTATAGGTTTACCTGGAACAAATGATAAAATGAGAAAATCATACCGGTGTCAAGTAAAATCATAACGAGCAGGCATTGCCTGTTTATGATAAGACAAATTTCCGCTCGGGATGAAATTATAGTATTGTCACTCCTCTATTATTGTCATTTCTATTTCATTGTCATTCCTGCGGACGCAGGAATCCAGCAGACATTGTCTGTTAAGCAGGCATTGCCTGTTAAGCTATGTCAATTGAATTTGGAAATGCGCCGAGGCGTGACTGGATACCAGCTTTCGCTGGTATGACAAATCCGCTGGTATAACAAATCCGCTGGTGTGACAAATCCGCTGGTGTGATAAATCCGCTGGTATGACAAATCCGCTGGTGTGACAAATCCGCTGGTGTGATAAATCCATTAGGGCACAGACACAAAGAACACTTTTTCAACACTCTGCCCGCCTCGGCGGGTGTACCACCAAGTGGCAGGGTAACCGGCTCCTGTTCAGTGAAGTTTACGTTTCAGTCGAGCGCAGAAAGAACCATCCATAGTGTCAAAATTGGGATAGGTTTTGACAAAGCCCCGCTCGTTCACTAAATCTTCATCGAAATACGGTAGTGCGGAATCGATTTCAAACTCATTATTGTTAATGAGGAACTCCTCAATAATTTGATCATTTTCTTTACGAATTGTGGTACATGTAGAATAGACAAGGACACCACCGGGCTTAACCAATTTTGCAGCGTAGTCAATCATACTAGTCTGAATCTTGGCCAGGTTAATAATATCATCTTCAGTCTTGGACCACCGAAGGTCAGAGTTTTTACCTGCAGTACCCCATCCTGAACAAGGCGGGTCAAGCAAAACACGATCAAACGGACCGCCTGTAAATTGCATCATATCACAAGCAACTGGCGCAATAATTTTGATGCCCAAACGATGAGCATTTTCCTGAACAAGTTTCAGCCTTTGATGAGATTTATCAATAGCTGTTACCCTTCCTCGATTGCGCATACGTATAGCAGCATAAGTGGATTTCCCTCCCGGAGCAGAAGTTAGATCAACTACATTTGCATTCGGACGGGGATTGAGCAACCGCACAGCCAGCCCTGCTGATTCGTCCTGCACAAAGACTTTTCCCGTGTCAATCAACTCGTGCTGAAGAGGAAGTCCGGAGTCTTCGATATGGATAAACTCTGGAAGGTACTTGCCATAAGAAAACTCCACTCCGGCATTTTGGAGAATATTGGCTACTTCATCCGGCTTTGCCTTAAGAAAATTAACACGATAAGTAACATGCGGAGGGTAATTAAAAGCCTTTAACATCTTCTCTGTTTGTTCGATGCCAAATTCACTTACAGCATACTGAACAAAGTATGTTGGAAAACTGTAAAAATCCGCAAGATGCCGCACCGGATATTCCTGTTTATCGACAAACGTTATGCGATCTGGTTCTCGGAGTGAAGCTCTCATCACGGCATTTACAAGATTACCCCGGGAATTATCAATCATCTTAGAAGCCAAATTCACGGATTCAGAGACCGCTGCTGCTGCTGGAATACGATCAGTGAAATGCAACTGGTAAAATCCAAGGCGAAGGATAGTTGCTAATTTGTCAGGTAGTTTCATAGAAGGTTTTGCAAGGTAGAACTTGATTTCGTGGTCGAGCCGTCGGCGCATTTTTGCAGTACCATTGACCAATTGCATCAAAAATCGCCTATCAAGTGGTCGCAGTTGCCGCCTGCCAATCACACGCGCAATAGCCATATCCGTTGGTTCTCCACTTGCAATCAACAATAGTATTTCAACGGCTGTAGCTCTAATCGGATCGTATTGCTTTTTTGATTTTTTCCCTTTTCTGTTTACCATACAAATTATAGCTCCATTGGGTCCAACCTATTCCCTTGTTTATCAATTCGACACATAGCCGCTCGATGAATACCGTGAGCAAGCGCAGGCACTTCCTCTCCTGAAAAAAGTAACGCCAGGATTTCGATCGGGCGGACATACCCACCATCACCCATCCCCAGAGTCATACGCAGAATTCCATCCTCAATAGAAAGCTCGTATATGGCTGGTCGGATATCAATATTGGTTGTTTTCTCTTTGCCGATTCGCTTAACTATTAATTCGTCAACAGAGAAGATATCGGCTACTTTATCTTTTAGAATGGCGGTATTCATAGTCTCATCGAGCGGAAGGATATAGTCAGCGCGGTTAAGCAGAGCCGAGAGTGATTTCTTCTTGCCAATGACTACTCTGGCATCAAAAACATTTACCCCCTCTGGCATAGTTTCCTTCAGATTATCAACCATATATGCCATAAAACTGGTATCAAGCGTAAGGTCAACATACTCAGCCTTCGAGGTAATTCCCAGCGGCAATGGCGGTCCAAATGAGAGCTTCATAGTTGGATGAAATCCCTGACTGAATGCCATAGGAATACGAGACCTTCGAATTGCCCTCTCCAGCATTCTTATATTATCCAAATGTGACATATATTTATAAGGCTCTGTCCGTCCCCATCTAAGACGCACACGGTTCTTGGTGGGTGCAGAAGTATTGCGCGAGGACACTTTCTTCTTCCCACGACCAAATTCCATTTTTGATTCGCCCACCGACTCTGATTCATCCGTCAAGCTATAATTTACATATTTCGTCAGTTGTGTTAATGTGCGGTGTCGTTCTTTCTGAAGGTGCTCGATTGAGAATCCTTTAACAATATGCGACCACGGCAAATCTTCAGAAAAGTGTCGCGGACCAAGTTGCGATTCAAGATTGATATTGTGGTTTTTAAACGATTCAAACCACAATTCAGAATTGAAATCTTCAGTCCAACTATCAAAACGGCCACCAGCACTAAAAACTGATTCTATAACAGATCCAAATTCACGACCACCACGTCCAAGAACTGCCTGAACTGCTACAGATTCACAAGATGTATGTTTGAAGTTAATGTTGCGGTTGTGTACTTTCCTCTTTATATATTTTAACTTTTCTATCATTACATTTGGTGAAACTATAGCATCCCACTGGAACGGTGTGTATGGCTCAGCCATAAACGGCGAGAGTGTTACATTCACTGTCTTTTTCCCTTGATAGGCACGGCCGATGTCAAAGACTTTGGTGATGATGTCGACTATCCCTTGCAGATCTTCCTCAGTTTCAGTAGGCAGACCGACCATGAAATACAATTTGATACTTGACCAACCTTTACGGAAAGCCATATCTGCAGTGTCGAAAATAGCTGCATTGGGAATCTTCTTGTTAATGAAAATACGGAGTCGTTCCGTGCCAGCCTCGGGCGCAATAGTCAATCCAGATTTACGAACACGTCTAATTGCATCCAGCAACGTTGGTGTGATTGTTCCCGGTCGCAATGATGGCAATGCAACTGCTACACGAGCTTTCTCCAATCGTCGAGCGAGCGTATTTGCCAATTCCTCTATCCCGGGATAATCCGAAGTTGACAATGACAAAAGCGACACTGATTCATAACCAGTGTTCTGCATCTGTGTTTCCACTTGATGCAAGATATCATTCTGAGAACGCGTGCGAACAGGCTTATAGATTGATCCTGCATTACAGAATCGACATCCCCACGGACAGCCACGCATTATCTCAACACTCAACTGATTCTGAGCGGTGTCTATCAGTGGAACTATTGGGTTTTCAGGATAGTATTCCGGCTTAAGCTCCGACAGCACACGAGCTTTGATGCGCTCTGGAGCAAAGGGAACAACCGGTTTTCGATTACTGTCATAAAACCGAGGGATATAAACAGATTCCACTTCTTTACATAGCCGCTCGAGTTTTTCGTTCCGTGAAGCACCCTTCATTTCATAGAGAATCCCCAACATCTCTACAAGGCCCTCCTCGGCATCGCCAATGAAAAAACAGTCTATGAAATCGGCTATTGGCTCCGGGTTGTAAACTGCCGGACCGCCGGCCATCACAATCGGATGTTCGTCTCCACGTTCTTTGCTGTGCAGAGGGATACCAGCCAGATCCAGCATAGCCAACAAATTAGTAAACACCATCTCGAATGTGAGCGTGAAACCAACAGCATCAAATTCAATAGCAGGGCGATATGTCTCCAATGAAAAAAGCGGAATGTTTCCACGGCGCATGATTTTTTCAGCATCCCTGTCAACAGCAAAGACTCTCTCGCACAGAAAGCGATTATCCTGATTCACAACATTGTATAGTGTTTGCAAACCAAGATAAGCTTGTCCGAGTTCATACTTGTCCGGAAAGGCGTGAAGATAACAGACCCGACCAGCAGGGTCTTTAACAATCTGCCCCGGTTCCCCGCCTGCGTAACGCCCTGGCTTCATTACGAACGGAAAGAACCGTTTCTGTAAGTTCTCTCTCATATTCCCATAGTTGCTTCGTGTTCATTTATTTCAATATTTATAATATACATTACAGGAATTCAGCGCAAGTTATAATTGAGGAAAAGTAGTACGCAACTATTGAAAGAAGCTCCTTATTTCGGTATGTTGCTCTCGCAAAGAATAAGAAGTTATACTGAGAATCTTTGGCCACACAAACCAGGCCAGATTTGAGAGAAAAGTATAGATTTTAGGAAAACGAAGAACTACAATAACACTATTAAAATGAGAACACCTCTATGCCTCAGATGAATATCGTTATCTCCCTCATCATATTTCTGCTTCTTTTACTGTTTGGAGGAACTATTTTTGCGCAAAACACTGATGGTGACGATATTCCAAATGTGTTAGATAATTCTCCTTTTGTTGCTTTGCCTATTGATGCTGGCAGTGTCCTTCTAAGCTTAGCCAATAGAACTGAAAATGATGAACTGTTCACCAGTCAAATCGAAACTTGTCAGATGTCAGTAAATTCCAATGGTACTTCAAGGAATATCTTTGAACAGGAATTTAGCACAATGAATAGGACACCTTCTGTCCAAACCCAGAATGGTTCGGTGTTGCAAGGTTATGTTATTGACAGCAAGACTCTGGAACCACTCGTTGGAGCCAGTGTCAGTCTGGTCAATGTTAATAAAATTATATCAACTGATTCGATTGGCCATTTCCATTTTACCAACCTGACAATCGGCACTTATGAAATCCGGACAAGCTATGTTGGCTACGCTACGGACACCATCACAGGAATCAACATAGCTCTACATCAGGTTGTTCGATTAAACATTTCGCTTATGAAGATTCCAATTAAAAGTAAAGATGTTATAGTTGTCGGCGATAGTTCGTCCATATCGATGCAGGGTTTTGTTAGTGTCAAAAATTTTTCTGAAGAGGAAATCATCCAGCAACCGGGATCATTTGGAGATATTGGGCGAGTCCTCTCAAAAACAGTAGGGGTATCACAAATAAGTGATATTTTTAATAATCTTATTGTGCGCGGAGGCTCACCGATTGAAAACACTTTCTACATTGATAATATCGAAATGTCAAATATCAATCATTTCCCTTCGCAGAACTCCGGCGGTGGTCCACTAAGTTTGTTGCGCACTGATCTTGTAGATTGCATCACTATCAGCACTGGCGGATACCCGGCAGAGTATGGTAACTGCCTGTCTTCAGTAACAGATATCTCATTGCGAAACGGAGATCGAGATCGTTTCCACGGTGCAGGAGCAATTGACATGGCAGGTGCAAACGCCACTGTTGAAGGACCAATCAGGGGAGGACACGGCGACTGGCTACTTTCAACACGCATTGGCCTTCTCAACGAAGTTATCGATATCGAAGGTGAGTTTGATTACTCTGATCTAATTGGGAAAGTAACATTGGATTATGATTCGTTATCAACGGTTACTCTCCTTGCAGTCATTGGCATCGGTAATATGGATCTCCCTCGTAAGCTGGCATATTCTGCAAGGGTTGGTTATTGTGGTAAGTTGAAATACACGACTGGAACTTTTGGCGTAAACTGGGATAGACACTGGAACCATGGAGGGCTGTCGCAGACATCACTGGCATATACTTCCGCTGACTGGGAAAACGATAACTCGTTTACTTCCACTGATCGACTGCTGTATGATAACCAATCGAATGAACAGTCAATCGCTTTGAGAACTGTGCATCATATACCTATCTCTTCCCACAACACAGCCAGCTTTGGTTTTGAGACAGAGTACACAAATCATGACTACGATTACACAATTGGCAGTTTCAGTAGTCCTCAAGGATATGTAGGATTTGAAGATAGTGTGGATGAAGAAATATCAACATTAACTTACAGTATGTACATCGGACACATCTGGCAACCATGGCGTTGTTTGAAAACCAGCGCAGGATTACGAATTGACCGCTCGGAATACAACGGCAATACTCACCTGTCGCCACGCTTTGCGGTTACATACTACCCTGATGATATGTCTTCCTATTATATAGCAGCCGGTGTGTATAATCAATTTTTACCTCTCACAATATCATTACTGACCGAAGAAGGAAAGTTTCTAAAGGATCTTCGAGCTGTTCATCTGATAGCTGGGGTTGAAAAGCGACTGAACAACAGCATCCATCTTGTTCTGGAAGGCTACTGGAAAACATACTCAAACATGCCAGCAGACAGTGCGTTGCCAACTGCATTCCTGCTCGATGAATTAATAAAAAATTATGGTTTCCTGTCTGGTCATAATAATATCAACAACAGTGGAAAGGCTTATGCTAAAGGTATAGAATTTTCAGGTTCTTTCGTCATGGGCAGAAGACTGTCTGGTAATTTCTCGGCTACTTACTCAAGCGCTAAATACCGTGATGGCAATGGCGATCTGCGTCGACGCACAGGAGACAACAAGTACACAGCAAATATATCCCTGACCTATTCTCCAACAAGGTCCTGGGTTATTTCAGCTAATTGGTTCTATGGCGGCGGACTGCCCTATACTCTGTATGATATTGAAAAATCAGAACGTTACAATTATCCTTTTTATGACACGCCGCATATTAACGAAGCGCAATTTCCGAATTATCATTCACTCACTTTGCGCTGTGAACGTCATTTCGTCTTTAATCAATCAGAGTTGGTTCTTTATGTTGATTTGATGAATGCATATAACAGATATAACATTAACGAGTATTATTGGGATACCAAGTTAAAAGCTCCTGAAGGATACAGCGATCAACTTCCACGACTTTTCATTGTTGGTGTCAGCTACCGTTTATGAATGTCGATAATTTGGAATGTACATGAACTCCTACCGCAGATCTCTCACATTTTTTGTAATTGCAATCATCTTTCTGCAATTGACAATAATCATAGTTGCCGATCTGAATCGCCCGGCATGGGGAGATGAAGGCCATTTTGTTTAAACCGTTAATGTTATTAAAATCCATATTTCTTCTAAGTATTACCTTACTCAAATATCAGTTCTTATTGTAACCAAATTTACCTTTTGAAAGGAAGACGCCCTTCCAATAGTTTTCTCGCTCAATGATGATCTCATCGTCGACTTTCATTGATCGATATTCGAGAAGAGCCAGTCTAAAATTTTTTTTGGCATGGTCATAACCTTTTTCCTTAATGAGCTTAGTAAGCTCATCATTTCCTCCGTGCCCTGATTCGATATAACAACTCCATCGCGACCAAATTCCTGAATCTCCAGACGCTTTACCAATATATTTTTTTCCGTTACTCTTATCTGTAATTACATAAATTCCTTTTATATTTTTTAGTGCAGCTTTCCAGTCCTTATTCTCGTTTTTGAAAATTGGAGTCAATATATCAAAACTGTGATTAATATTTTCATATCCTGGGAATACTTCTCCAGAGTACGGTTGCTTTAGAATCTCTGATACCGTCATCTTATCTAAATGATGCTCGAGGTAGAACGCTCTACCCCTTGATGGCTTTTTCAATTTTATTTTTAATCTGCCAATGAAGTCAGAATACTCTGTTAGCTCTTTAATTTCATAGCTATGACTTTGGGGAGTTTTATTTCTTTTCACAACCTCATATATACCTCCAAAAAGCCACATGTCTCTTTCAGGATAAAAGTCAATCAATGAAAATATGTACTTCCTTGAGAATTCATTCTTATGATTTCTCCATCTGTTCCAATCAAACCACTCTTTCTTATCTCTCACATACACGTCAAGTGGTTTATCCTCATCACTCTCGCGAGCAGCATGGAGTTTGAACTCCTTGGGATTGTCTATATTGATTAATTGTGAAACTGGTATCTTAGACATCGTGGTCTTTCTCCTTTGAAATATAACAACCTTATACTAAGTGAAGAAAGATGCTGGTTTCAAACCTCAAAGTCAATATTCTGTATTAGTTTCTCAAAAGTTTCATTTCCAATATTTATTATCAATCCATCTGGTCTTAGATGTAAAATGGATAGATCAAAGTGTCTTCTTTATCTGTTTTATGCTGGGTCTGCCAATTCTGGCTATCGTTCTTAGAAATATCTGGGGCAGTATTAGGCAAGCACGTCTGGATTTCGTTTTCTTCATAGACCTTTCAATTTTA
>JAYEIF010000163.1:0-11201 GCA_034659895.1 Candidatus Zixiibacteriota bacterium | reverse complement strand
CACAGCGGAGACAAGCCCCGCTGCTACGCGAGTAGAATGTTTATCAAGTGCAAGCCTTTTAAGCTATTTATAACAAAACCCTTTCACTTGAAACAATACAAAACATGCTTATCTATTTATGAACAAAAAACTTACCCGCCTGTCGAGCGGACAGGTACTTTGTTCAGCAGACCCTAAATATTCTGATATACTGTTATACACCAAATCAATACTTACCGCAAACTAATTGCGGCTATATGTTTGGTCAAATCCAAAAAACTTGCGATTGAAACCTGTTCCGCTCGGCAATTATCCGGAAGACCTGCTTGCTTGATAACCATCTCGGCAGAGTCGGAATCCGGCAAAAGCTCCGGCACCAGATTATTTCTCAAAAGTTTGCGGCGCTGTCGAAACACAGTACGCACAACTTTCTCGAACAATTTCCGATGCGGGATAGCAGATATACGGACTGGAGTAAGTTCAATAACGCACGAGGTTACTTTTGGTGGTGGCTGGAAATGCTCAGGCGGCACATCAAAGCAAAGGCAAACGCTATAATTTAGTTGGGTGAAAATCGACAGTGGTGACCAGTTTTTATTCCCCGGTGAAGCCGCAACACGAAGCCCAACCTCTTTTTGAACCATGAACACGGCTTGTTGTATGACATCCTGATGAGTAATTGCCCAGTTCAAAACCGGAGAAGTTATGCTGTAAGGGAGATTTCCTATTAGCTTGTGTGGTCCTTTACCAATCTCGTTTGGGTCAAATGAAAGGAAATCAAGATTCAGGACCCGTGTTTTTGGGTACTTGCGAAGCAGTTTGTTAAGGTATCCGATTATATCCTTGTCAAATTCAATCGCAGTTACAGTTGCTTCGGACATTGCAAGCGGGAGAGTCAGTGAGCCGCGCCCTGGTCCTATCTCAATAATGCTGTCGTCTTTATGTGGAGCTACTATCTCTACTATGCGCTCAATTATTTCACGTGATTTAAGAAAGTTCTGTCCAAGCTGTTTCTTAGGATGATACCCCGACATCTCCTAATCACCAAAGGTATCTACAAGATGGAACAGCTTTTGGCAGGTACGGTCGGTTATTTTTTCGACTTCAGCCATATCTGTTCCGCGCAGTTGAGCTACTTTTTCACACACGACTTTAATCGTTGCCGGACAGTTATACCGTTCCTTGTATTTGGCGGGTTTCTGGTACGGGGAATCGGTTTCCAAGATGATGCGGTCAATCGGAACTCCGCCAGCGGCGGTTGCCATCGACGAATTATTGTGTGTTGCTCCCCCGCCGATTCCAATAACAAAGCCCAATTCAATAACCTCAAAGGCATCCTCGACACTACCCGGAAAACAGTGGAAGACACCACCGGGGATATCGGAGTAGAAGTCCCGAACAATCTCAACTGTCTCTTTGAAAGATTCACGGGTGTGGATAACAACCGGAAGTTCTGCCTCTGCCGCCAGCTCAAGTTGTTTCTGAAATGCCTTTTTCTGGTCCGGGCGTGGAGAATAGTCACGATAGAAATCCAGACCAATCTCGCCAATAGCCATTACCTTTGGATGGTCTGCCAATTCGCGAAGATAATTTATACTATGACGATCAACTTTTTTGGCATCATGCGGATGAACCCCGACTGTGGCGTAGATATTGTCATATTGCTCGGCCAAATGAATAGATCGTTCCGATGATTGGATATCAACCCCGATATTGATTAGTGTATGAATTCCAGCCTGTTGTGCCTGTTCGATTACTTCCTCGCGCCGGCCATCAAAGGCATCAAAATCAATATGACAGTGTGAGTCTATCATTAGCTTATCTTGGCTCCGGGAGGAAGGTCGCCATCAGGTGTCAAGAGAAACATTTTTTTGCCTTTCTTTGCAGCCAGTAACATTCCATTAGACTCTACTCCATAGATGACAGCGGGTTTCAGATTAGTAACAACAATAATACTCATATCAATAAGCTTTTCAGGTGAGTAGTGAAGGGCAATGCCGGCAACGATTTGACGTTTTTCATTACCAATATCAATTTGGAGTTTGAGCAATTTGTCTGTATCAGGTATAGGCTCTGCCTGTAGTATTTTTGCCACTCGCATCTGAGCTTTTGCAAACTCTGAAATATCAAGCACACCTGCAGGATCTTCATCATTGATAGCTTTTTTGGGTTTTTCGGCTTTCTTGTGTTTAATCCGCGGGAAGATGGCATCCTTGATTTTGACCGAAGTACCCGGTTCAAGATCAAAGAATTTGCGAGCGTTCTTCAGTGTGAGTGTCGAGTCATCCAGCCCAAAGACAGATCGAACTTCTCGCATCTTACCGGGCATAACAGGGAACAAAACGATTGAAACTATGCGAATGACTTCTGAACAAGCATAAAGTATTCCGCCAAGTTTCTCTTTTTCTCCATTTTTTGCCAGAATCCACGGTGCGCTATCATTGAAAAATTTATTGGTAGCCCGTACTACATCCATAGCCGCAGAGATAGCCTGTCCCAGCTCAAAATGAACAATATGCTGATATGCTTTACCGGGCAGAGTGTCCGCTTTTTCCATCAATTCCTGCAGACCCTCGATGTTTTTATACGGAGCGGGTAGAGTGGAATCAAAATTTACCATAATCATCTTTGCGACACGCGAGATAAGATTACCTAAATCATTTGCTAAATCGGAATTGTACTGCTTTACAAACCGATTAGCCTGAATATCTCCGTCGATGCCAAAAGGATACTGCGTCAACAGTAAATATCGTGCGGCATCAGGGCCGAATTCTGCTACAATGTCATCAGGGTCAATCATATTACCGAGAGTTTTGGACATCTTTTTGCCGTCAACCGTGAAAAAACCGTGCAGATAGATAGTGTCTGGTAGCCGAACTCCCGCCGCCATCAACATCGCCGGCCAGTATAGGCAATGGAATTTAAGGATGTCCTTGGCCATTAGATGAACCACCTCGCTGTTGTTCCACCACTTGTCGAACTTAGTCGGGTTATCACTATAACCAATCGCAGAAATATAATTACTAAGAGCATCCACCCAAACATAGGCTACCTGAGATTTATCAAACGAGAGTGGAATACCCCACTTGACCGATTCCCTTGATAGAGAAAAATCCGGGAGCTTTTGGTCTATTAGTCCAAGAACTTCCCGACGTCGAGTTTCCGGTTCAATTTTAAGTTCGCCGGATTCTATCTTTTTTTTGAGCTTAGGAAGGTATGCTGTCAATCGAAAGAAATAGTTCTTCTCTCTCACTTTTTCCGGAGGAAGGTTATGGGCGGGACAGACACCATCTATCAGCTCCTTCTCAGTGATAAAAGCTTCACATCCATTGCAGTAAAGACCTTCATAGTAACTACTGTAAATAGCATCCTGACCGTCGTCAGTTTTTGCCTCGTGCATTGCATCGAGAATTTTAATAACAGCCTTCTCGTGGCGTGGAGAAGTAGTGCGAATAAAATCATCCGTCTCAATAAGAAGATTTTTCCAGACATCTTTGAATGTCTCAACAATACTGTCACAGAATTCAATTTCAGAGAGACCTGCTTTTGCGGCAGCTTTCGCAATCTTTGTTCCGTGTTCATCAGTACCGGTAAGAAAAAACGTTTCCCGTCCGTTAAGACGATGAAAACGGGCAATGACATCAGCCGCTATGGTAGTATAAGCCTGTCCGATGTGTGGGCGACCATTAATATAATATATGGGTGTAGTAATATAAAACGGTTTAGTCAATTCATATCTCCATTAGATTACTGATTGCTATCTATATCAGTGTCATCATCAAGCTCCTCCAGCGTTTTATCGGAAGTGGTGTCCGGAGAAGTTGAATTTACACGATACGCCAGAGAATTCGATCGGGTATTCCACCTGTGTTTAGTTGTTTGCAATATATCCTCTTGGCTGCAACGAAACAGGAGTCGGTCGTCGTCGCGGATGATGGCTTCCTCATTGAATACATCAATTCGTTCGATGACACCGTCTCCTTGTTTAGTGTTTACGTATGTGCCGCGTTGTGGAAATTTCCCCTTTACCTCTGTATACATATCAATTTCATGGCGCAGGCAACACAATAACCGTCCACAGTTTCCAGAAATCTTGGACGGATTAAGTGGAAGGTCCTGATCACGAGCGAATTGGGTTGAGACAGGTTCAAAATTACGGATAAATGAACTGCAGCACTGTTGTCTTCCACAAATGCCATAACCGCCAATACGGCGAGCTTCATCACGCACACCAATCTGTCTGAGTTCAATTCGGGTATGGTAACGAGCAGCAAGATTTTTGACGAACTCACGGAAGTCAACTCGATGTTTAGCGGTGAAATAAACTATCATCTTGTTACCATCAAACTGGCACTCAACATCGACAACTTTCATTGACAAACCATAATTTGGTATCATCTCAGTTATTTCAGCTTTGTATGTCCTTTCCTGTTGATGCAAGGATTTCCAGCGAAAGATGTCTTCTTCGGAGGCGTGACGAAGGATAGAGCGGGGACGATAATCTTCAGACAGATTAATATCTGTTGTTAATTTTCTCTTGACCGAACCTATGTCCTCGCCTCGTTCTACCTCAACAATAACAGAATCGGTTTCTTTAAGATCGTGATAGTAAGAATTGTAAAAAAAGTCAGTGCGGTTGCCTTTGAACTCTACCAAATATAACTCAGCCATTTCAGACTCCGGGTAATCAACAATTTATGTTACACTTCATGGTTTTGCGGCCACCTCGGTCTTCATTCGCAGTGTTAGAGCGGCCAGTGCTCCATGAATATGCACATTTCTTCTTAAATCGGCAAGGGTTATCTTAATTTGAGCTGTCAAACGCGCACCCAAATCTGGATAAACAAACCGTTCAGCCAACTGGCTAAGCTCAGTCTTGAAATCTATATTCACCAAACTTTCCTCGTCTTTGGTAACTGCCAGTCCGGCACAGTCACAGATAAAGGATTGCCACAACCGCAACAGCTCCACCGCTTCGCCGCGATTTCGTTGTCCAATCATATTAACTATGCGAGCAACAGTATCAGAAGAAGGATTTTCAAGAAGGGACTTGAAAAGCTGAAATCCTGCATTGCGTTGCAGAGAATCTGGATCTTCATCAGATGAAATCATCGCTACCGCTCGACCTGGGTTTCCCTGTGAAATACGAGCAAACACATCAGCTTTGCTGTCAGAAATTGAGTAAGTTTCCTTGAGATAGGAAGCCAATACATCAGTTGGTGTCCGATGCAGTTTAATTATTTGAGAGCGTGACTGAATTGTTGGCAGTAACCTTTCTGGTTTTTCCGTGGTGAGAATGATTATCGTATTAGACGGCGGTTCTTCGATTAACTTAAGTAAGGCATCGGCGGACGAAGGCAGCATCCGTTCCATCTGATGAAAGATAACAAAGCGATAGATACCAGCCGATGGGCGTGTGGCAAGACTGCGTATGATACGGCGGGCTGTATCGATTGGAATGGTAACACTGGCTGATGATTGAAGAACACTAAACGGTTCATCCTGCTTTGCCTGCAAAATCTCGTTAGTGAAATCGATAGCTTCATCCGGTTTTTTATGTGGAGGGAGTGGCACCGCAAAATGCTGTCCCTCAAAGTTGTAGTTTCTAATTGCCCTGCAGTTTCTGCACTCCCCGCAACTGCGGATAGAGCCTGTGGCCTTGTCTGTTATTGGAGCTTCACAATTGATTAGAGACACAAGAGACATTGCCAGTGCCCATCGACCACTTCCGTCCAGCCCCGAAAGCAGATACGTATTTGCCAACCGTCCGGACTGAAATGACCTCGAAAGAATAGCCCAAGCCTGAGGTTGGAATTTGGAAATATCAAAAGGCATCAATTCTAATCCATTTCACCGGGTCGAGTGGTTCCCGCCCGGATCTTAACTCAAACTTTACAAGTCCATTATCACCAGCAGCCGCCAAAATAGTTTCGCTCGGGACGTATTCACCAAGATTGACAGTTACCTTGCCAAGGCCACCGTAAGTGGAATAATACTGCTCATCGTGGCTAATAATAACAAAGTTGCCATAACCGCGCAAATTCCCAATATAAACCACATCCCCACCTGCCACGGTTACAACTGGTGCGGATGGTCGCCCCTTAATGGTGATTCCGGATGAGAATGACTCAAGACGGGTAACTGGATCAACGCTTGAACCAAACGGAACAACAATTTTACCTTGATAAGGACAAGTTAATTGGCCTTTAAGAGTAACAAAAATAGACGGTTCGGTTGGTCGTGATTGATTGGCTTGCTGTCTTTTCCGCCGTTCATTTTCCAAACGAACAATTATTTGTTCGATTTCTTTGGCGGCCTGCTGTAAGGTCAGCATACGATCACTTTCAGACATTTTTTCACGGCGTAATGACTCAAGAGATTTTTTCTCCTTGAGTTTACGGCTTTTCTCCAAAGCAGTGGCTACTTCCTTGTTCTTTTTCAGTGATGCTACTCGTTCTTTCTCGTTAGTCAATTGATTAAGACTATCTACTATCTGGGTGATAGAGATCGCTGCTTTGTCTATATTCTTTGATTCAAAGTCTGCAAGTGCCGCAAGATACATATTTTGACGTGTGCGCTTCACCTCAGCCATAGGGGTTTCCCAGAAAGATTCACGAGGTAAACGAACAGCTCGAACATAAAACTTGCAAATATCACCGAGGTATCGATTTTGAGCCGTGTTGAATCTGTTCTTATTTTGATTAAGTTTGTCTTCTGTATCGCCTATCTTTCCGTGCACACCGTTTAATTGTTGATTCAGACGTTTTATAACTTTCTGATTGGTAACGATGCGCTGATCAATATCCGAAATCTGTTTTTGAATGGTGATTCCCTCAGATTTTAGTGAGTCTAAACGTTTTTGACTCTCTTTAACCTCTACCTTAATACTCTCCATCTCTGATTTCTGATTAATAATTTTATTCCGATTATCAGCTTTTATCGATGTTGTCAAAAGACTTACATTCAAGAATATAAATAACAGTAAAATATAGCGCACAATCTATCTCAAGAGTTTCCGAATTCCAAGATAACTACTGATTATACCCAGCACCATTGCGGCTGCACAAAAGATTACAATATCTTTTGTGGCAGGATATACAATTTCAATTTGAGTCAGACTTATCTGATTGCTACCATACTTGATAGCTAACCAGCCTGCTGCAGCAGAAAGACCGCTGATAAGCATTCCCTCTATGAGAAATGGAAATGCAAGGAAAAGTCTGCCTGCGCCAAGCATACGCTTTTGCTGAAAACCAACAGCGCGAGTTCGTGTTATGAGGCGGATATTGTTTACCGAGCTGATAATTGCCGTCAGAAGAATAAACACTCCAAGCACCAAACCAAGTCGCCTGATGATTGTTCTTGTTTCCTCGGTATTTTTGAGCCATTGATGACTGTATGAAACTTCAGCTACATCAGTCATATTAGATAACGCTTCACTTACAAAAGCCATGTCTTCAGAATTAATGGCATCTGGCTCAAATTCCAGGATGAAGGATCGTGGTAGAGGGTTGGCAGAGTCATATCCAACCAACAGGTCGGCCCCAAGCATCTTATGCAGAACGTCGCGAGCCTTGTCTCTGGACATGTACTCAATAGTGGTAACATTCTCAGTTTGAGCGATAGAGCTCTGAAGTCGTGGTATATCGGCATCGATAACACCCTCTGCTACAAAAACTTCCATACGAAGCTCAGAAAGAAGATTAGTGTATAGTTGTTCAGTGGTGGCAGTGGCAATCCAGTACAAGTCGAACAATAGAAACAAAAGTGCCAGCGAAAGCAGTGCGCCGATGGCAGTACCCGGGAAGCGATACAGGTTGTGCCCCAACTCACTGAGTATATGGTTGACTCGACTCACTCCAGTACTCCATTGCTAATATGGTAAATGTCACTGTTAGGCAAGTCATGGGTTGGGATGTCTGAGCAAAGGAGAAGCAGTGATCGACCGGACAGTGAAGCCTTAGTCAGAAACTCAAAAACATGCGCAGTAGTAGATTTATCCAATCCGGCAGATGGCTCATCAATGATAAAAAGAGGCTGATTGGAGATCGAAGCTCGAGCGAGCTGTACCAAAGTACGCTCCACACGGGTAAGAGTATGTGTATAGTTCCCGGCTTTTTTCAAAAGAGAAAACTCAGTGAGCATTTTTAACAGCTTTGTCTTTCGCCGTCGTTTGCTAACACCGGAAATTACCAACGGGAAAGAAATGTTCTCAGCTACAGTCATGGAAGGTATCAATCCGAATATGCCGCCAACACCGCCGATCATACGACGTACCCGATTAACAGCCATTGTTCGTCTTGGCCTGAGAGACTCCCCAAAAACTTCCACCAAGCCCTCATCCGCAAACTCTAATCCTGTCAGCAATGCCGCAAGGGAAGTTTTTCCGGATCCAGGTCCACCAGTTACTATAGAAGTACGACCAGTTTTCAGGGTCAGGTTAAAATTGCGAAAAATACTCTTTGTTTTCTCAGCGCCAAGATACACATTTTGCAAGTTAGCAACAATCTCATCATCCATAAATCGACACCCGATTAAAAACGTCGGCGGTTGACAACTCGCTACTTCTGATATATTATCCCATAAATGTAGCTTTTATAAACTTATACTAAAGAGAATAGTACAAAGACAAAACAAAATTAACAATGGAAAATAATTATGAAGACCTTATCTGTAACAGTTCTTTTGACACTTCTGATGCTCGTTTCCACTGCGAGCACTCAGGACTGGAATGTTTTACCGCTGGATTGGAATGAAAACCTGACCGGAGTGGATTTTGTTCACCCTGATACTGGTTTTTTGGTAAGTACAAGTGGCAGTTTTGCACGAACAGTAGATTGCGGCAAAACATGGAAAACGACAATAGTAAACGAAGGCCTAAAACTTGAGGACGTATCGTTTTTCAATGGTAGTATGGGACTGATTTGCGGTCATAGAGGAAATCTTTACCTCACCACCAATGGTGGACAGGACTGGCTCAATGTGTCTCCGGGAGATACTGCTCACATATATTTTGATGTTGAGTGGCTGGATTCCGGAACTGCCCTATTGACAGGTATGGATAAAGCCAGTAACACGCCGATGGCAGGGGTGGCTTATCGCAGTATTGATACTGGCCGCACATGGAACAAACTTGAAAATATGGGAATGGGATACAGCGAGATACACGTTACACCTGATGGTGTAGTGCGTTTCCCTTCGTATGGTCAGCTTCTATACTCAAGGGATAATGGGAACACGTGGACGAAAACCGAAACCTTCACCGGTACACAAGCGCGAACGCTGTCAATGTATGGCAAAACAGGATTGATGGCTGGACCACATGGAATGTGTGCGTTTTCAGCAGATAGTGGCAAAACATGGACCAAAGCAGAACAATCGGAGAAATTGACCTTTATAACTGCAGAATTGATAGATGAACAAATCGGCTATATTGGCGGGCTAAAAGCAACTATGATGCGAACAACAGATGGTGGCAAAACATGGGAGAAAGAATTGCTTGTTAAGTCCTTTCATGTATTCGACATGTGCCGGATTGGCAATCGTTTGTATGCAGTAGGTTCTAGTGGAACAATTATATACAAGGAATTCGAGTAACTCCTCATTTCCAATACAAATGAGACGGTGGGGATGTGGAAACAGGCGACCAAATCAAGTTTGTAGCGACTGTCTATTTTTTCAGAAAATCACTCCCTGTCGGAAATTGATATACACGTAGATCAAACTCCGGTATAACTGCTAAAAGATGGTCGAAGATGTCGCTTTGGATAGCCTCATAATTTGCCCACGCCTGATCGTTACTGAAGACATATATCTCAATAGGCAAGCCATGTTCACTTGGATTAAGCTGCCGAACGAGGAAAGTCATATCATTGTGAATTTTCGGATGGTTATGCAGGTAAGCTATGATATAGGCGCGAAAAGTGCCAACATTGGTTATGTTGCGACCGTTGACCGATACCAAAGTATCAACGTTATGCTCTTTGTTGTATTCTGTGATTTCTTTTCGACGAGACCTAATATACCCCGAGATAAGCTGAAACTTTTCAAATTTGTCGAGCATTTCCGATGTGCAAAACTTTATGCTTGTCATATCAAGTTTGATAGAGCGTTTGATACGCCGTCCGCCGGACTCGCTCATGCCGCGCCAGTTTATGAACGATTCGGAAATCAAAGAGTAGGCAGGAATAGTGGAGATTGTCATATCCCAATTTTGCACTTTCACAGTGTTTAAGGAAATATCGAAAACATCACCGTCCGCACCATGATTAGGCATTTCAATCCAATCACCAATACGCACCATATCATTGCTGGAAAGCTGGATGCTTGCCACCAGACCAAGGATAGAATCTTTGAACACTAACAATAATATAGCAGTCATAGCGCCCATACCGCTGAGAATTGGCCATACCTTGATATTCATAATTGTCGCCAGCATAACAATAGAGAGACTGATAATAGCCAGTACTTTTACAATCTGGACATAACCCTTGATAGGCCGGCTTTTCGACATCTCAAATGTTCGATAAATGTCTATTACGGCACTAAGAAAAGCATTAAAAGCCAAAAGACCGGCAAGTATCATGTAGGCCGTTGCTAAATGCTGGATTATGTTTTGAATAGGTGGAAACAGATAAGCCAAGAAGTAAAAAATAACTGCCGGCGCTATGTGTGACAGCCGTAAAAACACCTTGTGCTCAAGAAGAATATCATCCCACTTAGTTTGTGTCTTGCGGATAATTCGATTGACAAAGGCCAATACTATTTTCTTGGCTACATAGTTAGATACCCAAGCAAGAACAATAACACCCAGGGCTATTCCAAGCCAGCTCAGATAACCGGCCAGCCACGAGTCCAGACCTGTTTCGGTCAACCAGTCAGCGAAAGCTTTTACCATAATTCTCTATCCTTCCCGCACAAATATAACCATTCATATAATCAAGAAGTAAGAAAGTTGACTTTGAAACAACAAGTTTTAGCAAAACAGAAAGATTGTCTTCCCGCCTTAGTTAAGGCTTGCTGAATAATTAGTTATTATGTACCACAATCTCAAATTCGCGTAGCGGGCGGCCTTGTGCTGAAAGTGCGCCGTGGCGTGTCGCCCGTTTCTATACACACAGCGGAGACAAGCCCCGCTGCTACGCGAGTAGAATGTTTATCAAGTGCAAGCCTTTTAAGCTATTTATAACAAAACCCTTTCACTTGAAACAATACAAAACATG
>JAYEIF010000162.1:2320-11212 GCA_034659895.1 Candidatus Zixiibacteriota bacterium | reverse complement strand
TGATGGAGATTTTCATCTCAAGGCTGGCTCTCCGGCATTGAACAGCGGTGACAGCTTGATATACAATCTCGATGGGTCCGTTTCACATATTGGTCTTTACGGCGGCCCTCATGCCAAAATTCATTAGGGTCTGCTGAATAAAGTATAAGTTCTTTGTTCATAAATAGATAAGCATGTTTTGTATTGTTTCAAGTGAAAGGGTTTTGTTATAAATAGCTTAAAAGGCTTGCACTTAATAAACATTCTACTCGCGTAGCAGCGGGGCTTGTCTCCGCTGTGTGTATAGAAACGGGCGACACAAGGCCGCCCGCTACGCGAATTTGAGATTGTGGTACATAATAACTAATTATTCAGCAAGCCCTCATTAGCAAATCAGATGAACTTGACAGAGATCCGCCAGTAGGTCAATCCGCCTTAGGCGGATTGACGCTAACCAGTTTTATTTCAAGAGAGTGTCAGTTTACCCCATAAATGGATACCGGTAATCTTTTGGTGGAATGAAGGTTTCTTTTACACTGCGCGGCGAAGTCCATCGCAGCATATTTTGGATACCGCCTGCTTTATCATTTGTTCCCGATGAGCGTCCACCACCGAACGGTTGTTGCCCGACAACAGCGCCGGTCGGTTTATCATTTATGTAAAAATTGCCAGCGGCATTGCGCAATGTCCGTTCAGCCAGCTCCACAGCTTTTCGGTCTGTGGCAAAAATAGCGCCGGTAAGGGCATACGGAGAGGTCTGGTCGCAAGTATGTAACATACTGGCATACTCATTATCCTTGTAAACGTGAATTGTCATGACAGGGCCGAATATCTCCTCTTCCATGAGTTTGAAATGAGGATCACTTGTAACAACAACTGTGGGTTGAATGAACCATCCATCGGAATCACTGTATTCACCCCCGCAAATGATTTCGGCATCTTTGTGCTCTTTGGCATAGTCAATGTATCCAATAATCGAGCGATAAGCTGACTCATCAATAACAGCATTAAAGAAATTATTGAAGTCATCGGGAATACCCATCTTGATTGTCTGCACCTGTGCCACAAGTTTCTTTTTGATATCAGGCCAGAGAGATTCAGGTAAATAGCATCGCGACGAAGCCGAACACTTCTGTCCCTGAAACTCAAACGAACCTCGGACGATAGCTGTTACAAGAGAATCGACATCGGCGGAATTGTGAGCGAAAATAAAATCCTTCCCTCCTGTTTCTCCCACAATACGAGGATATGTTTTGTAATTAGCGATATTTTCACCAACTGTTTTCCACATCATTTGAAATACGGCAGTTGAACCTGTGAAATGAATACCAGCGAGGTTCTCATTTCGTAATACAGAATCGCCAATAGCAGCACCCCGAGCAAAAATCATATTGACCACACCATTCGGAAGGCCGGCTTCACGTAATATTTTCATCAGAAAATGCGATGTGTAGGCGGCTGTTGAGGCGGGTTTCCATACTGAAACATTGCCCATAATTGTTGGTGCGGTTGGCAGATTGCCGTTGATGGATACGAAATTAAACGGTGTTACAGCAAAAACGAACCCTTCCAGCGGACGGTGGTCCATTCGATCCCAGATTGTGCGGGCACTCTGAGGTTGGATGTCAGCTATCTGCTGGCCATAGTGGCAATTGAAGCGGAAAAAGTCCGCCAGTTCACAAACAGCGTCGATTTCCGCCTGAAAGACAGTTTTCGAATGTGCCAGCATCGTAGCAGCATTGATTAAATACCGATAGGGTCCGGTTAACAGATCGGCAGCTTTCAGAAAAACCGCCGCACGCTGTTCCCATGGCATAAAAGCCCAAGCCTTCTGAGCTTCCATAGCAGCTTCCACCGCCATCTTGACTTCAGTTCCTCCGCCTTGATAATAGTGCCCTAGGACCAGTTTATGATCGTGGGGAGCAGTAATTTTAACCTTTTTACCAGTTGTGATTTCTTTACCGTTGATTACCATAGGAATTTCGATTGGACTAGCCTTCAGCTCCTCCAGAGCCTTCTCGATTCCAATACGTTCTGGTGAACCGGGAGCGTAATTAAGAACCGGTTCGTTTTTCGGAATAGGGACGCGATACATTTTTGTTAATCCTCCTTATATATTCATATTTGCAGTCACTCGTTTTCCACAAAATATCGGAGCACTGCTCTTTATGCAAGAGCATAAAGCGCTTACAGATTTTTACATAATATAAATAATGAAAGCTTTAAGCAATAAGATACAGACCTTTATCTATCAATCACTTTACATCATATCATCAGGGTCGACATCAACGACGGTTTTGATAGCGGTTGGGAGTCCGAAACGTGCTTGATTGGATTCCCACACAGTCAGCATTTTTGTCAATTTCACTACCTGATTTGTTTTTATTAAGAGGTTGCGCCTGAAGTTCTTCCGCAGGTAGTGAAGCGGACATGGCGCCGGACCAAGCAATGTGGCGGCAACAGAATATCTATCCAGCCACTGTTTTAGATTGTTGCGGAAGGTTATAACCGCTTTCTCCAGTTTCTTCTCATCTTTCGAGGAAAAAATGATATTCACAAGGCGAGAAAATGGCGGGAAAAACAAATCCTCGCGGGACTTGATAATACTTTTGAAAAAGGTCTGATAGTCTTGTGAAGCGGCGTAGGAAATTATATCGTTATCAGGATAATATGTCTGAATCAACACTTCTCCCGGTTTGTCGGATCTCCCTGAGCGTCCTGCTACCTGTAAAAGTTGAGCAAAGGTTCGTTCCGAGGCGCGGAAATCAGGCATATCCAAAAGCAAATCAGCCGAAAGCACTCCCACCAGCGTTACACTGGGAAGATCAAGTCCTTTGGTTACCATCTGAGTCCCCAGCAGGACATTGCTTTTGTGAGAAGCAAAACTGCGCAGGATATCACGCATGCGTTTGCGTCCCGAGGCGGTATCGGAATCAAGCCGTACGACAGATGCTTCAGGGAACAGCCGTGAAATGGCTTCTTCGACTTTTTGAGTACCTGCGCCGCGATGTATGAACTTGTCACTTCCACACGAAGGGCAGCGATCATGCCCAAATGAAGTATGACCACAGTAATGACAAACCAGTTTACGCCCCGCCTGATGGTAGGTAAGCTTGATTTGGCAATTGGGACAGGTGGGTACATAGCCGCAAGCGCTACACTTCAATTGCGGAGAATAGCCTCGGCGGTTAAGAAAAAGGATAGTCTGTTCATCATGTTTGAGCCGTTCATCAATTTCTTTTTTAAGAGAAAACGAAAAGAAAGGTAGATCGCCGCCGAGTCGGGCAGATTTCATATCGATGATCCGCACCTTGGGCAAAGAGGCTCCCGCTGGACGATTAGTCATTTCCAGAAGTTTATATTTTCCCTGAAGAGCCCGATAATATGATTCAATTGATGGTGATGCTGATCCAAGGAGAACAGGAATTCCCTCAATTCTTGCGCGCATTATAGCACAATCGCGGCCGTGGAACCGTGGGGAGGGATTACTTTGCTTATATGATGAGTCGTGTTCTTCATCTACTACAATCAATCCGAGATTATCCAGCGGAGCAAAAAGGGCTGAGCGCGGACCAATGGCAATCCGATACTTGCCCTGACGAAGACCATTAAAACTGTCGAGACGCTCGCGATCTGTCATGCCTGAGTGAAGCACTGTTACAGAGTCGCCGAAAAATCCTCGAAAATAGGACAGCACTACCCCCGTCAAAGCAATTTCTGGCGCCATTATCAGAACTGTTCGCCCTGTTTTGAGAACTTCACGAGCGAGATGGCAGTAAACTAAAGTTTTGCCCGATCCTGTAACACCGTGGAGAAGAAAAGTCTGGAAACTCTTACCTTGTTTTGTTGTGAATGGAATGATTTCGTCAATAACACCTTTTTGTTCGTTATTGAGAGTGAGTTGATTAACATCAGTGCGCGGTGTCAGGATATCGGGAATATACGATGCGGCATCCCCGAGAACCGGGTCGAGTAAGCCATCTTTAATAGCTCGGTTAATATAGTGAGTTGTCCAGTTCTCAGATAACAGTTGAGCTCGAGTTCGGATATCATCAAATAGTCGTGGATTAATCTTTCTGGTGCTGAAATAATTTGACCATTCTTCAGGATGGCAACATCGATATCCGATCACTCGAACGGGTTCGACTTTTTGTGTTGAAGACCACTGTTCTTCGATAGCTCCCTCAATTATGAGTCGCTTCAAAATGTCGGGATGCTTCTCATTTATAGCACGACGTACTTTTGGAGAGACTTGTTTCCCGGGTTTGAAGAAATGCTGCAATGATTTGGGTAATTGGTTACTTTTGCGTTTCCATTCCAATCGAGGGCGCACTGATGTTTTCAGCAAAGATGGCAGTGCTGCCGCCAAACAGTTTGCAGGGTTTGCGAAATAGTAATCAGCTATCCACATACACAGCGAAAACATATTTTCAGTAAATAAACTAAACGGGTCTATCACTTTGGAAATTTGTTTAATTTCATAATCGCCAGTTGCTTTAGTCGGTCCAAGATAGAATCCAATTCTCCGAGAGCGTCCAAATGGAACCAGTAAACGCTGCCCCGGTTGATACATCTCGTGGTTACTGGAAATTGCGTATGTAAAAGTTAAGCGGCGAGGCCCTGTCACTGCCACTGCGGCGAAGCTGTTTGATGTCCCTGAAGAACTTTTCATTTTTTAATAGAAAACAACAGTATGAGCGGATAATGCATCCAATTCGATATATAACTCATTAAAATCGAGAGTCTTTACAAAACCGTCATATACCAAAACAGGAGCCTTAGCGGGGACATAATCCTCGATTCTTGGAGCTAAAAACAACTGTTTATGACGTTTGCCATATCGATATGCCATCTCAAAGTCCTTACTATCTTGAGTATATCCCAACATATCGAATACTAATCTATACTCAACTAAAATAATAATTGTGCCTTGCTGAATAATTCGTTACTATGTATCACAATCTCAAATTTGCGCCCGCCTGTCAAGCGGACAGGTAGCGGGCGGCCTTGTGTCGCCCGTTTCTATGTACACAGCTGCTATTAGGAATTATTCTGCACACTAAAGTTGCACTTTGAATGCAACAATGATGGATGAATATGCGCAGAGTTTTTTCTCGCCCCCCGCTTATGTCTTTGTTATTACATTACTTAGTAAAGATTCTCAAAACTTAAAAAGACCATCTTCGATGGCACGGGGATTGCAAAAACAGATATTACAAGAATATCGGCCTGCCTTGAGGTAGCCCGAATAGATGAGAAAAGAATAATATGTAATAATTGCGAAAGGACGATTCTTATGAAAATCAGAACTTTTTTAATCTCTATGGCGCTGATGTTGGCTGTCATCGGAGTCTCCGGTTCGACCTGGGCCTATTCCGGGGCTGTAGCGATCGACACGATTGAGGCGGAGGCCGGCGACCAGGTAGCAATACCGATTCGCCTGAGTAATAACAATGAGCCTATTTCTGCTATTACAATCCCGCTTCATACAAATAATCCAAATTTGTCGATAGACTCGGTATCCTTTGTTGGTTCTATCGTACCTGCCGATTTTACCCCATTAGTAGGTCCTGAAGGTAATTTGAGCGATTCCGTTTTCATCACTCTAATAGGTGGATTTGGGATAATTCCAGTGCCATCAATTGATGCCACAGAGGGAATTTTAGCGACTCTGCACGGAACCATTTCCCCTTCTGCTCCCAATGGTTTAATCTCCATTGATTCGATTTATTCTGTGGATTCATTTCCTGATGGTAATGGTGGTTATGTCCAAATGATAACTCAAATCAACGCCGCTGATGTTTCCGGTTTGACAACATATTTTCCTGACTTTTCCTGTGGAGGGGTCATAGTTACAAGTCCGACAGCTGTTGACGATAACACCAAGAATAGTCTGCCGGGGAGTTTTATCCTTGCCCAGAATTACCCTAATCCGTTTAACCCGACTACAATTATTGAGTACAGCGTCCCTACAAGCAGCCATGTTCGACTGGAAGTGTTCAATATCCTCGGTCAGAATGTAGCTACTTTGGTGGACAGTTATCATTCGTCTGGATCTTACACAGTAGATTTCGATGCTTCTAAACAGTCGAGCGGGATTTATTTCTACCGATTGATTCACAATGAAGGGTCCGAGACCAGAAAAATGACTCTTGTAAAATAACATTTTTCTTCAAAGTGCCGATTATTATAGGGATGGCGGAATAGTCCGCTGTCCCTATTTTTTTATGTTTAGCAGTTTGTTTAAGGCAAAACCGAAATGACTGAGGCAACACAAGAGAAACAATCTCAATCCAAGTCGAAGAAACATGTCAAGATAGGCAACTATGTCGTAACCGGTAAAATCGGGCAGGGTGGTGTTGCAATAATCTATAAAGGCTATCAAGCCTCGCTTGACCGTGATGTAGCTATCAAGGTGCTATCCCCTAGACTGACCGATGACCCTGATATTGTCCGACGTTTTGAACGCGAATCTATGGTAGTAGCTCGTCTTAACCATCCCAATATCGTCAACGTTATTGATAAAGGCAAAGCCGGTGACAGGTATTACTTCGTAATGAATTACATCAAAGGCACATCTTTGCGTGAAGTTATTGATTCCGAGAAGATTCCGCTAAAAACAAAATTGGATATGATTGTCCAAGTTTGCAAGGCTCTCGATTATGCTCACAAGAACGGCGTCATTCACCGCGATATTAAGCCGGCCAATATCCTTATTGACAAGGAGGGAAACGCCCTTGTAGCGGATTTTGGGATTGCGCAAATAATTGGCACTCCGGAAGGAGAGATGACATCCTCTGATGTGGTCATGGGAACAGTATCATATATGTCGCCCGAGCAGAAAGTCAGTTCGACAAATGTTGATCAGACAACCGACATATACGCGATGGGTATGATATTGTATGAAATCCTTTGCGGAAAGAAACCGCTTGGGCATTTCAAGCTCCCGTCTCAGGTTATCGAAGATCTTGATACAAGATATGATGATATTATCCTTCGTTGTCTGGCTCAGGAACCAAATGAGCGTTTTGAGACAGCGGTAGAATTGAAAAATGCCATACTTGACATTATCGGTGGCGATGGATATAACAACGATCCCAACAATATGTTGGTCTCCGGAGCGGAATCTTTCCTTGGTAAGTGTCGATATCTCGACACCATTCGGGAGACAAAGTTTAGTTCGACTATCCTTGTGGAAAATAGAGTAAACAAGAAACTCTATGTAATCAAAAATCATTCCAAGGGCGAATCGGGGCGTAAGGAAGCCAAGCTGTTGAGCTCCCTAAAGCATAAAAACATCATCAACATTCTTGGTGCCGGTGGTGATAAAAAGAAAACGGTAGTAATCTCCGCCTATGCCCAGGGCGGATCGCTTGCGGATCGCATGGTTCGTCGGTATAAGTGGGAGCATGCCATTAAAATCATCATACAAGTGGCATCAGGGTTAGATTTTGCTCACAAAAACAAAATTGTTCACGGTAACCTGCGACCGTCCAATATCCTCTTTGACGAGAATGAAAATGTAAAGTTGTCCGACTTTGGTCTTCCGGTTCACTATACCGGCCCGCGCAAAAAAAATTGGTACAGTCCGCCGGAGAGAAAGAAATCCCGCATCGGGGATATCTATGGCATGGGTGTGGTCCTGCACCAGATGATTCTCGGTCGCAATCCCGGTTACGATAGTGGCAATAGACTGATATTTGATGACGAGCGTGACGACATCCCGAAGGATGTAAAACTGATAATAAACAAGATGCTTGCTATTCGGGTATCGCAACGCTACCAAACCGCTGAGGAATTCATTCTTGAATGGGAAGACTTTAATCGTAACCGAAAGGAAGAAATTATCCTTCGTGAAACCAAACCAGTTGTGGAAGTGAAACCGGTAAAGAAAGTGCCAATCTGGGCTGTGATGTTGGTAGGGTTTGGTGTGCTGGCAGGTATATTGATTGCCTTTTATCTCAGTGGGTTTTTCAGATAATCTTGAAAATGTGATTCATATCTTCACTTGTTCTGTTTTCTTAACTGTCCTATAATCCAATTGTATTATGAACCATCAAGTCAGGCTTTATTTGCCGGGAAAGACCATGTTGAATTATCTGAAACATAATGGTTCGATAATTAAGATACTTCTTTGTGAAACTTCTGGGATAGAAGAAAGTGAAGGACCACCCGAGATCATACATGACATATATCACTGTAATCACATTCATATTGAGATTGCAGATCCTGATGGAATTTATAACTAAATATCATTAATTATAAAAAAGGAGGATGAAATTGCAGAAGATAGTAATTACTTATACGGCAGTAGGGCTGCTCATTTTATTATTACTTCTTGCCTTCTCAAATGAGATACAAGCAGCAGATGAAAGCTTTTTTGTAAAACTGGACAAAGAAAATTGCATTACCAAACTAAACGTAACAACAAAGCAAACCCAAATAATATATCATTCTGATAAATGGCGTACGCACAATATTACTGTCTCCCCTAACAACAGATATATCGCTTTTATCGAGGAAACAAAGTTTGAATGCACAAGAGACGGGCTTTATAAAGTAGCTCCGCAGCGCAGTCTGGTGATAATAGATAGTTCAGGAAAAGTAGATAGACGCATTGATGATATAGATGTGAAGAAATATGTTTGGAGTCCTGATGGAGAGAAGATTGCTTTCCTGACATTTAAGCCCTGTGACTGTGACTACAAATATAAATATCCTACAGGGGCATGGGTATATGATATGAATACGTCAGAAGTAATAAAAATCAAAGATAGGGCAAGAGGAATCAACTGGGCAGTTTTCGATAGCGCCGTCTATCTTTACAGTCGCGATCGGGATGGTGAGCAGGTGGTAAGATGGGATCCAGTATCTCAAAGGCTTGATTCTACTGTTTATAAAGATATATATTTT
>JAYEIF010000162.1:0-2220 GCA_034659895.1 Candidatus Zixiibacteriota bacterium | reverse complement strand
TCTCAGTGGGTTTTTCAGATAATCTTGAAAATGTGATTCATATCTTCACTTGTTCTGTTTTCTTAACTGTCCTATAATCCAATTGTATTATGAACCATCAAGTCAGGCTTTATTTGCCGGGAAAGACATAACGTGTCAGAAAACTCTGACAAAAACCATCTTCTCTCATTTTCAGTAATCCTATACTACGCTGTATTGATTGGGATGGCAGTGTCAGTATTTTTTGTCGGACGTTACTGGTGGGGACTGTCTGGCTATGCGTTTGTCGGTGGTGTAGTGCGCATTGTATCTTTGACGCTGGGAGCGCTTGTTCCAGTTGGCATTATCTGGTGGTATCGCACATCAAATAGTCAGGATTCAACTGGCAGAAAGAGTTTTCTCAGGTCAATCCTGCTGGGTGCAATTGGGATAATAGGCGCAACAACTATCTTCTGGTTACTGCGAGCAAATGCGCATTTTCTTGGCGACGGTTATACACTGCTGTCAACCCTTGCTTTGGATAATCCAATAATCAAGTCCCGCGAGATTGGAGAATCTCTAGCACACCTGTGGGTGAAGCAGGCTTTCGGTTCCGGAGAGCAAGCGGCTCTATTAAGTTTTCAGATAATCAGTATAGTGGCTGGCATTATCTTTCTTCTTGCTACAATGATTACCTCACTCAAACTCTTTAAGACTTCTCTACAACGCATTTTGTTTGTCCTCGGTATGTCAACCGGCGGGTATATGCTTTTGTTTTTTGGATATGTTGAAAACTACTCTCTATTTATGGCAACAACTGCGGTTTATGGTATGGTCGGACTCCTCGGCGCAACAGGCAAAATTAACCGATGGTGGGCAGTGTTGCCTTTGGGAATTGCCATAGCCATGCATATTCTTGCGGTAACACTTGTTCCGAGCGCATTGTATCTATTGCTCAAGTCAACCAGAGTTGGAAATGCAATTTCCAAAATGAGTACACTAAGAAAAAGTATTCTGTTTGCAATTCCTATCGCTATAATAGCAGTGATTTTCCTGTATCTATACAACACGATGTATTTTTTCAAGCTCGCGTTTATTCCCCTGATAGTACACCGATTCACTGTGCACGGTTACACACTTTTCTCCTTAAATCATCTAACGGATTTCGCCAATTTGATGTTTGTCCTTGTTCCTGCTCTCGTTGTGTGTCTGCCAGTATGGTGGATGAGGCGGAAGATAAAATTGCCTTCAATGGGTGCGACTCTTTTCCTTCAGATTATGGTGCTAAGTGGAATTGGAACAGTATTCCTGCTTGATCCGAAACTTGGGATGCCGCGCGATTGGGATTTGTTCTCCTTTGCCGGTGTCCCAGTTGCTCTGCTTTGTTTCTACTCTCTTTTGTCTAACAAAATAAGAAAAACTTCTCTTGCTGCAATAGCCGCTCTGGCAGTTGCTTTGAACCTGATTGTATTAACTCCGCGCGTGGTTACTCAGACCAACGAACAGCAAGCAGTGGAACAGTTCCGCCAGTATATTTGCTGGGACAGCCTTCGGAATATTAACGCTTTGGATTTACTTATTGACTACCATCAAAAAACCATGGACTCGGCTCGCGCACTAGTGGAATATAAAAAATGGCAAAAGTCATATCCGGAATTACGTATCAACCACAAGGGTCTTGAATTTGCTAATTCCGGAAAATACAGGGAAGCATTGAAGCAATACCGCAGGGTGATTAAACTCAACCCAATTTTCCCTGCGGCTTATGCCAATATAGGAAGTGCAATGCTGGAACTAAAACAATATGACAGCGCTTATGCCTATCTTGAGATTGCTCGAGGAATGAATCCCTATAACCCTCGTGTTGCATACAACTATGGCTCTGTCCTCTTTTACCTTGAACACTACAATGAAGCCGAAAGAGCCTGGCTTGAAGCATTATCTGTGGACTCAACAATTAAGGGAGCATTTTTTGGTTTAATGAGATTATCGAAAATGCAAAACAAACGTGACCAGTATTTTGAGTATTTAGACAAAGTTGTGGCTTTAGGTGGCGCTCCAGTAGCGCCGCTCAAGGAGCTGGGGATCAATTATCTACGCGAAGGAAACTACATACGCGCACGGGAGATATTCTCAGAAGCGTTGGAAAAGGGGCTGGATAGTGCCTATGTGGACAGCTTGCAAGTGCGTTTCCCACAGCTGAAATTTTAGCTCCGTAGGGTAGGGCTTGTTGAATAATTAGTTATTATGTACCACAATCTC
>JAYEIF010000161.1:0-11305 GCA_034659895.1 Candidatus Zixiibacteriota bacterium | reverse complement strand
CCGCCCTGCCTGTCGCAGACAGGTGTGTGTATAGAAACGGGCGACACGCCACGGCGCACTTCCTGTGCGCCGACAGGCACGTCAGCACAAGGCCGCCCGCTACCTGTCCGCTCGACAGGCGGGCGCGCCCGCCAAAGGCGGGGAGATTGTGGTACATAATAACTAATTTTTCAACAAGCCCTAATATAGCATCAGGAAACGTCTGATATTGCAGTTTAATCCACATGAAAACCGATCTGCCTTTTCTTGAAATGGCTTATATAATCTCCCATAGGAAAAAACAGGAAGTCCTGTAAAAGGCGGTCGAGCTTATGGATAAAGACAGATGTTGACCCATATACACGAAAATGCTGCATTGGTGACAACCCGCTTATTTTCGGTGGGTCGGGATCAATTTCCCATGGATGTACATATACTACAGCAGGCCGATTATATTCATTTAGACGGCGAATCATCCAGCGTGAATACCAGTAGGGCGAATGACGAAGAAATCCACCGCCCCCAATAGGGATATTATGTCCCAAAAAACGGTAAGTAGAAGCAGGGACTTCATAGAGGGTTCGGCCATTTTCTAATTTCATTTTGAAAGTGCTGCGCGGCCCCCCGGGGATACCGTAGATATCGTGCTTAATAGGAAAAATAGAACTATCATATTCAAATCCCAACTCGGCAATAATATCAAAAGCCCAGGAAGTAGCTGGATCGATCGACCAACTCGGAGCTCGATATCCAATCGGCGGACGGCCAATTGCTTTGGTGATGGCTTCAATAGCCATTTCAGTATCCTTACGGAAAGAGTCTTGCTCAAGGCTATTTACCCTGACATGATTATAACTGTGGCAGGCTATTTCATGCCCCTCATGCTGTATTTCCCTGAGAAGGTTAGGATATCGTTCCGCTATCCAACCAAGCACGAACCAAGTAGCAGAAACTTCCCTTGCTCGAAACAATTTCAAGAGACGCCGCGTGTTCCTAATCACTGTAGAGGGCAAACCGTCCCAGTCTTCTTGAGAGAAATGATCCGTAAGAGCCTCAACAGCAAACCACTCCTCCAAATCCACAGTCAGGATATTGGCTGAGAACTCCATGCGACTTTACCGATAAAGATTACGAAGAAGATTTTGTGGCATTGTTGTTAAGAGTTGAGTTGTTATCTGAATGCGGTAAATGATTGCGCTTTGAATCTTTTGAAGTCTGCTGATTTTTTCTTTTATCACGAGGTCCATCAGTTTCGCTATTGTAGCCGTAGTATTTGTAATCATAATAGTAAGGCAAACTATTGTTCATATTGTTAAGCACAACACCCAAGATACTATTACTGTTCGAACCGAGTATGTTAATCGCCCTTTCTACCACTTCTTTCTGCGTTTTCCCCGCCTTAATTACGAGGATAATGGAATCAAGCTTGGAAGCCAGTAACATTGGATCAGATACAGGAAGGACTGGAGCACAATCAACCAAAACCATATCATAGTAAAACTTCATCTCACTGATCAAACGTCCGATAGCTTCGGCATCAAAGAAATCCGAAGGCTGCTGATTGTGTTTGCCCGCTGTTATTATATGCAGTTGTTCAATATCCGTATGTTTGACTGCTTCTGCGGCATTCAGATTACCTGATAATATTTCAGTCAACCCACCTTCTCGCTGCATAGAGAAAAACTTGTGAATTGACGGACGTCGTATATCAGCATCAATAAGCAATGTTTTCATTTTCTTTTGTCTTGCGGCAGACAGAGCAAGAAAAGAACATATTGTAGATTTCCCTTCAGCTAACTCAGCGGAAGTTATCAAGATAGCCTTGTGTTCAAATTTTTTGGAGTTACTCTCGATACGTTGCAATAATCGACGGAACTCCGTTGCAAAAGGAACCTCCGGAGAGTAGAAATCAAGAATGGATAAAGGACGATGGGACATACAGATTAACCTTTCTCAGTCATTCGGTCAAGTGAAGCGCGGATGCTCATCAATTCCTTCTCAGCTTCTTCATGGCAGAATTCCGTTTTGCCAAGTGAGAGATTAAGTTCGGCTGTTTTGCCATATTGTATAACGCCTTTTTCCCATAGTTTACAGGACAATTCCAGATAGCAACGGGACAAGTCAGCATGGAAATCAACATAGGTGGGATTTTTCTTAACCTGTTGTTCTAGGAACTTAATTCTCTCTTGTAAAGTATCCGCAGAAATTAATTTCGGGTCCAGAGCAAATTTCATGTGAAAGTCAGTGAATTCACGGCGGAGTTTCTCTCGTTTGCTCTGACGGATTCGGGAAAATAACTCGAATGCTTTACTAAAATTTGAGTTGCTGACAGCTAAAATTGCCTGCTCAAACATAACGGAATCGTAGTCGGGATGAATCAGTAGCGCCTTTTTGAAACAATCGACAACTTTGCTCACTTTTTCCGAAAGTGAATCAGTATCAGTTTGTTGTGCTTTATCCAATAATACCAGTCCAAGATTGAAATATGCGTCGGCATAATACAAGTTAAGACCGATTGCTTTTTCCAGTTCAGATGTAGCCCGGTCGATGTCCCCTTGAGCGTGAATAGCAACTCCCAACAAGTTTCTGTAGTCGGCAAATGCGGGGCGCTGTCGGACAGCTTTACGCAACATATCAACCGCTTTTTCCGTTTGCCCCATGGCTAATTCAGTTTGTCCGAGATAGTTAAAAGCTTGGTGACATTCGGAATCTCTTTCGATAGCCTTCGAAAACAACTCACGGGCTTCGAGTAAATAATTTTTGTAAAAGAAAGCTGTGCCGAGATGTGTCAGGTATTCTGAATGTCCATCTACAAGTGAGCTACGGAACACCTCCATCATACTCTCAATTTCTTTCTTCTTTTCACCGTGTATCTGTTTCAATATGGAGACAACTTCCTCAGAACCAATCTCCCCCAAATGTGGATGTGCAACCGACTCAGTTAGCTTACCGTTGACCCAAACTTCAGATGATATAGCGCCAGCTCTGGCATCATTGCGCGTTCTGATTAGAAGCTCCCTATCGTTTTCAACGAGCTTGCTTTTAAGTTGATATGTTTCCATATTTATTATCTTATACTCTTTAATTTCTCAATTTTAGGAATCGTGGCTAATACTGAAAGCTTCAGTGAATTTTCAACATCCTCAACTTTTTTGAATGAATTATCGAAAATCTCAGCTAAAAACACAGCAGCAACGCCAAGTATCAGGCCTAACATTACACCCATCAGGAGAATTTTTTGAACATCAGGCCAAACAGGATTAAATGGAATTTTCGCAGGCTCTATTATCTTATATTTGGTCCTATCCTTGATACGTTCCGAAAGAATCGAAACTGTCACTTCCTCCGATTTAAATGCATCACGGTATTTACGGGCATCATCTACATGACGTTCTAATTCGGATATCTCAGTCTGAATTTGCGGCAATTTATCAACACGTTCATTAATATCGACTAACGACTGCTGCATTTTGTGCTTCCGAGATTGAAGGATGTCAAGACGTTCTTCTAAGACAAAATATTTCTTTAGCAAATCACGATGGTTCTCGGGGTAAGAGGCAAATTGCTCATCTACAGCTTCATTAATAACAGATTCAAGTATTTTAAGCTTATCGTTAAGACGGATATTTTCATTTATTACATTATAAGTATTCCACTCATATTTCCCCATGAGGTTGGCATATTGTGTAATTTGAGCATCAATTTCTGCTCTTAATTCTACTATAGAATCCGTGTACTCAATTCGAGCCCATTCGAGTTCCAACGCACTTAAATTTTTCTTAAGCCTTTGCTTATTACTTTTATAGTCATCTATCTCGAGTTGAGATCTTTCAATGTCGGAACTGATATCATGCAGGTTTGACTCTGAAGAGATGCTCTCCGGCAATTGCAGTTGAGCCAAAAGTTTCTGAGCTTCGGTAAGAGAATCAATAACCTGCTGGTAATGATACTCTGTTTTCTGAAGTTGCATGTCGGCAAAGGTCTGATTGTTCAGAATGTTCTCGAGCTCGTAGCGATTTTTTTCTTGTTCAAGAATCTTTGTCAGCGCAGTAACCATATCGCGAGCTAACACCGCATCGTTCGATTTTACAGTCAACTTTATCTGATCAGCGCCTGCAAAGGAAACAGAAATCTGTTTTCGTAATTGATTATCCAACAGGTTTAGTTTCAACTGCTCAAGAGAAAAAGAGGAATTCCTTTCACGCATTTTGGCCGCTTTGCGTGTGATTTCAGGATTTTCATCAAGATTTAACTCACGGATAAGTTGATGCAGATAGACACGGGAAGTAATTTCATTCTGAAGTGCTTGTAGGCGATTGCGTCTATCGTCACCACTTTCACGGTAATTACGCTCACGTCCTAAAATATTGACTAATTCCCTTGATACACTTGACGGCTTGTCAATCCAAATGATAGTAGATGACTCGTATTCAGGTTCTAGGAAGTAAGTCACTCCATAGGCTAATCCCGTCACAATCAACAATGGTATAATTATCAGCCACTTTCGCTTGATAACTATACTGATAATATCTCGTATGTTTATTGATTTCTCTGTTGCGGCGCCCATTTGTTCACCTAGTTTTCATTATCATCGGAAAGCCGGTCCATAATCAATACAGTCGAAGAGATTACCCCGATCAATGCCGTAACATTAGTGAGATTGAAGACGCGACCTGTCCAGCCAGAACGTTTCATTGGTACCACTACGACATCTTCTTTCCGCATCTTGTATCTTACAGGCATACCGAACTTGGTATACCTTTCAAGATTAAGCTGGATAGTCTGACCATAATATCCATCTTTGGTAATGACCTTGGTTTCCTTGAGATTTGCTTGTTCAATTGGTCCCCCTGCAATAGAGATGGCTTCCAACACATCGACATTCTCTTCAAATGTAATAGGGCCGGGTTGTCTAACCGCACCAACAACATAGACAATGTTTTTTCGTTCGCGAGGAGGCTGCCCTAATTCCGCTGAGGGTAATCCAATCGGTGTACGGGGGATTTCAATCGTATCCATACGACTGATCTTTGGGAGCTCGTTCAGAGTTCCGGTAGCAATAGCATTGCGCACATTTACAATTTCAACCTGACCGGCATTATCACCTTCACCCCCATGAATAATCATCACACGACTGAGATCTCCGATTTCTGTGACACCACCAGCCTCATTGATAATACTCCATAATCCAGGTATTTCCTCAAATGTTTTCTTGCCTGCATCATTTACCTGCCCTGATACAAAGACATATTGAAAATTGAATTGTATTACCCTGACCACCGCCTGAGAGATATTCTTGTTCACTCGAGATATATGTCGAATGATGTCCGTTTCCAACTGCTTAGTCGTTTTTCCTGCTGCCTGTATCTCTCCAACAATATCGATGGAAATTTTACCGTCCTGGTTAATTCTTACCTGAGAATTGAGACTTGGATCCTGCCAGAAACTGATTTCCAGCATATCGCCCTGTCCTACTTTGTACTCGTCGGCTATGGTCGAACTGCCAGTTATGACAATCAAACCCGCCAACACAAAGAAAAAAATCTTAATCATTCAATGACACATCCGTGTTTTCGTAAGTGTAATCCCTAAAAAGGCTTATCTTTAAATCGGCATAACTCATACTGTTGTTTAGCTAATAATATAAAATTTGCGTATAGCCATGTAAAGTCTAAAAGCAACAAACAACTGTGTTAACGGGAAGATGAAAGCATATCGCCTTTATACAGGAGGAATTTGTTCCTACCACTGGACTTAGCTTGAAGAAGCGCCATGTCAGCTAGATAGATGAGCTGTTTGGAATTATTTGCGTGATCAGGATAGGTTGCCCCGCCAAGAGAAACCGTACACGTCAGTCGTTCTTTGGTATCTGGAACGACAAAACTGGCTCTGGCAACTTCACCCTTCAGACGACTCATAAACCTTGTACATTTAACAGCATTTGTTTCCGGCATAACAACGCAGAACTCATCACCTCCATATCGGGCAATAATATCAATTGCTCGGATAGACTTTCTCAGAATTGTGCCCATTTGCTTCAGTACAGCATCTCCAGCCAAGTGACCGAAGGTATCATTGGTGATTTTCAATTCATCAATATCAAATATGATAAAGGCCAACTTGCGGTCATATCGCTGGGCGCGCTGGATTTCTTCATTAAGACGTCGCCTGAAGTATCTCTGATTTGCCAGACCGGTAAGTTCGTCGGTGTAGGACATTTCTTCGATATGCTTAAATGACTTTGCATTATGTATAAGGTCATTAGCGTTTGACTTAGCTTCCTGCAATTGTTCATTTAACAGTGCTTCCGATGATGTTCCATCCAAGGCTAATACACCCCGATAATCCTCAGAAAATGAAAAAGAAGCTATTTTGTCCAGACCAGCCTTGCCGAGTAATTGCGTCCAGTTTCTTAGGGAAGGTTCTTTCTCTGCCAACTCAGGAATCGGAATCGTGTTGTTGTTAACAATTTTCAGAAGGCTTCCCATGCAGTCTTTTCCGGGAGCGGACAGAGAGCAGTTGAGCCCTTCATGTACGAGCATCGGCTGTTGATTCTCATGATTATTCTTCTGATAGAAGAATGCAATTCGATTGATATGGAGATCCTGTTTAATCGATTGAATCAATTCCGGAATTATGGTCTCGGCATTGTGGTGACGTACCAGTTTCAGCATATTATTTCGCTTAACAACTGATTTTGATGTTCGAGGTTTTTCGGAAGATTGGGATTTGATAAAGCGTTTCTGCATCCGCTCACTTCGCGACTCATGCCATTTAACATGATATGCAGCCGAAAGAGACTGGGCTATACTTGCAATCAGAAGTTCAAACGAACGAGAGCTGGTTTCAATTGTGCTTCTGACAAAGTAAACACCATACAGATTCTCTCTCCAAAACACAGGAAAGAAGAGATCAAGGTCATTTTCTTGCAATATTTTGAGGTATTTCTCCGGAAGTACTTTTGACAGCTTCTCAATAGAACGCGGGATAAAATTCTCCTCGAGAGCCTTAACAAGATTCCGACTGGCAGAAATGCGGAAAGGTTGTCGGTTCAGATTCCCAAGCCCGTGTTGATAGCTCAATTCCAGAAAGCTCCGACGCTTCCTCAAAAACACTACACGGTCACATCCAAAAGACTCCTCAAGCAAATCAGATACTTTATGAGCTACTTCTCCGATGGTACCCACTATACTGTTGGTAAGCAGAAAATCGGAAAAATCAGCGATGTCCATCCGTTTGATTGCGGCCATCTGTCGCTTTTCATTCTTGATTCGCCGGACAAGAATTATCGATAAAACAACAACCAGAACAACCAATACAGTTATTAAAATGACTTGATAATCCATGATTACACTCTAACAGAAATATACCGAAAAATGAAAATCTGTCAACTATAAACGATATGTTACCGTCGTCCGCGTGCGAAGCGGAATCGCGCATGTCTGGTGAGAAGATGTCGTTTCTTCAAAATAGCAAATATTTTCCACCAACCAACATAATCATAGTTTCCCAAAATCCGAAGTTCTCTCTTAATTTCCCTAATCGTTGCAAACGGATCATCTTTAATCAGGCGCAGTATGGTGGTTTCAAGATCTCCTGTATTCAGAAGAGACCGCTCATGTTCATCTACTGTCGTGGAACTGCTTGATGATGAAGAAGAAAGATTATCAGTGACCGAAACGCCTGTTACTCGTCCGCTTTTTTTTTTGCCTGAGTTTGACTTGCCCCATTACCAAAACCTTTGAGGGCATCATCAGAAGAACTGTAAGCCCTGAGAACCTTATCGAATTCAAGTAACTCATAGATTTCATTAACGTTGGGAATCATGTTGGCAAGTTTTATGTCGCCCTGATTGTCACGGACATCCTTGATGTGAGAGATAAAAATACCCCAACCTGCAGATGAAATATAATCCACACCGGCGAGGTCAATCAAAATCTGGTATCGCTGACGTTTTAGAAGTGAGTCAATAACAGATTCCAATTCGCCAGCAGTAGTAGTGTCGATTACACCATCAACTCGGACTTCGGAAACATTGTTTTGACCAGCTTCTGATAGCGATATAGATATATTTTCCATAACTCAAGACACGCCGTTTGATATTTCCCACTTAAAAACGGTGGGATGAATACTTATCTTTCACACAACTATACAAGGAAACGGATAATTTCCAAATTTGCAACAAAAAAGAGAGATGATTGCGGAATTTCGGACAGTTGATTAATGTAGGTTTAAGATATTTATGGATTGCTGAATAATTCGTTACTATGAACGACAATCTCCCCGCCTTTGGCGGGCGCGAATTGGAGATTGTGGTACATAATAACTAATTATTCAACAAGCCCTAAGTAATGCTTTAAAACATTTAGCCCTAAATTATTTGTGTCTGTCAAACGGCTCTACCTATCTTTCTCACATAGAGTATGGCTTTGCGTCGCACCAATAGCCAACCAACCATACAATGTCTAAATCAGGCGATGCCTTTGAGCGGAACCAAGAATAGTTTATCCGTAAACTTTTCCATACAATTCTTTACATTAGTAGTATAATTAGTATATTTTGTAAAATGCTGATTAACAAAAACAGGAGATATAGTATGTTACAACGCTTTTCTCTAAATAGAGCTATAATTGCAATTCTGATTGTTTTGATAATACTGCCGGTCTCTGCATTTTCAAAACAGGTAAATACTCGCAAAATGGTAGAGAACATCTACTTTTATTTCGATTTGCTTGTATCTGGGAATCTGGAATCTGCTCGAAATCTGTGGACAGAATCCGTCATAGAACGTTCCGAGCGGTTTGGAATTGAATATGACAGCATTCCACTCAAACTCGATTGCTCTTCGCCGGTGATGCAAGACCTTTCGGGAATGCGGGATAACCTCTTTCATTCAATTAGGCAAGTGATGAATCTGAAGGGGGATGAGTATTTCACGGCGGAATACTCTGTCTTGGTAGATAGTCAGAAGGTTACTCATTTATATTACAGCTATTACGATGGCGACTATTTCTGGCTGACATATCCTCAGGATTACTATGCCCATGATTGGCCAGTAATGGAAAGCAGGTATTTCCGTATTCATTATCACCCGGACAGGGAAGTTTATCTTAATCAGGTAACTCTGGATGAAGCGGATAATTTTGTTAAAATTACTGCAAAATCTCTCGGGTTGTCAAAGACTGACCTGAATAATATCAAAGAGAAGAAGATTGAGTATTTCTACTGTCCCAGTGACAGTGTTGTTGAAAAGATTATTGGAACTCGCACCAGAGGGATGTTAGACCTTCCCACTAATGACATCATCAGCGCATACTTTCCACACTTTCACGCAGTATCTCATCTGTTGATGAATATCCGATTGAAACACCTTCCACTATATACTCAACCGCTTTTGAGCGAGGGGTTAGCTGTTTACCTTGGCGGACGCTGGGGGAAATCATCTGCTACTCTGGATTATCTGGCTGGTTTTTTGCAGGATCAGAAATTTGTCGAAGTTGATTCTATTATTACCAAAAATCATTTTGAGCGGCATTCTACTGCGGATATGTCCTATCCGGTAGCAGGTCTGTTTACTACATACCTAATTGACGCTCTCGGAATAGACAAATATTTGGAATTGTATCTTTCACTTTCCGGTTCACGTGATGAGATTTTTCAAATGAAGACAGCCGACGTGAAGAAGGTGATATGTGATTCACTCGAGGAACAAAGCTGGTCAGATGTGATGCAAAAATATATGGCTTTCTCGAAGCGCAGGTTAGAAGAGGATGTGGTTTTCTCTCCCGGGGAAATCGAGGACGGGGAAGAACTAATAGATAATAATGGCCTAATAGTGACTGAAAACGATGAATGGATTTCTATCCAAATAGCAGGTGACAAAGAACAACCACAGTCTGGTAGCCTGTATTTTGGTATGGATAAAAATCTAGTGGATGAGCATTCACTGTTGTATGAAGAACAACGTAATAACTCAGAACCAATGACAGGATATCGTTACGGGATTCGCTTTGATGTCAATGAGACTGGCTTGTATGATTTCGCTACTAATCAATTGCTGGGCAAATTTATTAATAGTCTTACGCCGTCTGATGCGTATTTATCCTCTGATGGTGATATTGCAGTCAAATTCCGCAAGGAACTCACAAGACAGGTAATACCTGAGGACGGGAACTATGAATTGGTCCTGGAAAAGTAAATAATTTACAGTTTTAGCTATGCCGGATTTGTCCGTCATTACTCTGTTTGTTCTTACATTACTGTCTGTGGCAGTTGTTTGGCTGCTTATACTTGTACTGCACCGTCAAGCAGGAGGTGGACAATTTGGGCGTCTGAATGAAAGTGTCGAGAGTCTAAAGGCAGATATGTTCAGCAAGCAGATGGAGGGACTGGTTGCTTTGCGGAACTCGTTCGATGAAGCGAACAAGTCGATAAATCAAAGATTAGCAGAAAGCAATACATCACTCGATCACCGCCTGAAAGTTTTTGGTGAAATCGAGAGTAAGCTTGGGCAACTGGAACAACAGACACACAGTATCGAGCAGATCGGGCAGAATATTCAGAGCTTATCCGAACTTCTCAAACCACCACGGGTTCGTGGTGTTCTCGGGGAAATGCTTCTTGAGAATCTTTTGTCCACAATTTTACCACAGTCGTTATTTTCGATGCAGTATAATCTTGCTCCGGGATGTCGTGTAGATGCGGTAGTGCGACTGGGAGACAAATTGCTCCCGATAGATTCTAAATTCCCGTTGGAATCTTTCCGTCGTCTTATCGCAGATGATAAACCAGACAAGTCGCTTAAGCAATTCAGGCAGGCATTTAAAAAGCAGATTGATGCAATTCATGATAAGTATCTTCTCCCCGAACAAAATACCACAGAGTTTGCCATGATGTATATTCCCTCCGAGACGATTTACTATCAATTGGTATCGGACAAGGATCAGGCGCTGTTTGAACATGCTCTTTCACAGCGCGTTATTCCAAGCTCACCGGGACATCTTTATGCTTTTTTGGCATCGATAGCGGCGGTTCACTCCGAAGCGGTTCTGGGTGGAGATACTGCGCGCCTGAATGCTGCTGTGAACAATTTAAGTGAATCCCTCTCGCGGTTGTTAAGATTGCATGAGCGTATGGAAGGCTCCTCGCGCTCTATGGGTTTGAGTTTGTCCCGAGTGCGTGACGAACTCAGTGGTATGACCAATCAACTGGACAGATTACGTCAACCGATAGAAAGCACTGACAAGAACCAGTCCACTTAGGGGTTGCTGAGTAATTAGGGCTTGTTGAATAATTAGTTATTATGTACCATAATCTCAAATTCGCG
>JAYEIF010000160.1:0-11349 GCA_034659895.1 Candidatus Zixiibacteriota bacterium | reverse complement strand
GGGGGAATCGAACCCCAAATACGTGATACAGGTCAATCACTTACAACATCGCGCGACAAAATCGTAACGGTTTTTTTATCCTCTGACATACCTCACATTATTGATAGTCCCAAACTCACAATTGGTTTATTCAACCTCCAAATCTTGCATACGACAAAAACAGGAATCTGCCTATTGATATAATCATAGACGCGTACTTCGCGTTTATTGTCGTGTAAACGATGTAAACGTTCGGCATATTGTTGTAATGTCCCGTGCCAGGAGATCGGCAGAGCCAAGAACAATGTATCCAAACGAGCATCATCGAACCCCTCACCAATATGCCCACCTGTCCTGATCGACACAACATATTCTTGATGGTTTGCTCTTTCCGAACCTTCTCACCCCGATCAACACGCCTTTAAGTGATTGAATTCCAAAAGATTAACCCTTTACGTCAAAAATAATAAGAAATTCTAAAAAAACATTGACATATTCTCAGTATATTAATATTATAGACGATAATACGATATGCGTCTATTAGGTATAGGCAAAGTTTGGCTAACGATGCCTGTGAATGAGGCACAGCAATGGCGATTTGATCGGAGGTAAATGGAAAATGGATACCAAGATTGAACGTACCAAGCGAGAAAATATACTCTCGACTGCCCAAAAGCTGTTTACACGTTTTGGGTTAAGAAAAACGACTGTTGAAGAAATAATTCGTCTAACTAAAATTGCCAAGGGAACTTTCTATAAATATTTTCCTGGTAAAGAAGCGCTTTTTCTCGAAGTTGTTGAGAAAGAAAGCGCCAGTCTGGTAACTGCAATTAGTGAAGCAGTTTCCCAGTGCTCCAATTCACAGGAGAAAATGAAAACATATCTCAATACCAAGGCTTATAAAATAGCTGACTTAGTTAATTTCTACCAAGTGACAAGGGAAGGGATTGATGAATACTGGCCACGAATTGATAAGATAAGAGAAAAGTATCTGTCTGAAGAACGCAAAATAGTCCGTGAGATACTGAGTGATGGCATTAACAATGGAGAAATAGAAATAGCAGACCCTGAGCTTACAGCCTATGCAATTGTTATTGCTGTAAAAGGTTTAGAATCTAAGTGGATGATGGAAAATAGTCCTGTGGAGTTGGAGGAAAGCGTAGATTTATTGCTAAGCATTCTATTCCGAGGGATTTTGAAGAGGTAATTTTTTTTCACAGGAATGACGATAAAACAAAATTCGTCTAACATGTAGAAAGTTGACAGATGAAAAAATTCGCAAATTTAGTTCTTCAGTATCGATTTCCACTTCTTGCAGGGATAATACTACTGACTATCTTTTTTGGATATCAACTTACAAAGCTGAAAATTGATGCTGACATTCTGAATTATCTGCCGCAGGACGATCCGGTGGTTGTGCAGTTCCGGGAGATCGGGGAAAAGTTTGGAGGGAACTCCTTAGCCATCATTGCCATGGAAACTCAAGATGTCTTTAATCCTCGCACTCTGGCCAGGATCGATACCATTACTTCCGAGCTCCAGACGTTTCCTGAGATCAACCAGGTACTGAGCGTTACAGATATTCTCGATATTAAAAAAATCCCAGACGGCATAGAAGTTGGAAAACTGATTCCTCAGGGGGATATTCCACAGGACCCAAATGAGTTGAATAACTTGAGGGAGTATGCGCTTTCAAAGGATATGTACCGAGGAAACCTTGTCTCCGCTGATGGGCGTATAGCATTGATTGTAGCCCGTATCAGTGAGGACGCAAGTAAGACTGAAGTTGCTGAAAAGATGAAGACTATTGTAAAGTCAACTGAGGGTGATGAGACTGTCTATTACGCCGGGATTCCCTTTCAGATGGTATTCCTCACGGATATCATAACCGGGGATCTCGCCCGGCTGGTTCCTTTTGTTGCTCTCCTTGTATTGTTGGTACTCTATTTAAGTTTTCACAGTCTTCGTGGTGTATTCCTGCCCTTTGGAACTGTGTTGATCAGTACAATCTGGACCTTGGGTGTCATGAGTTTGTTGGGGTTTGATCTGACTATTGCCTCAGCTGCAATCCCGGTGTTACTGATAGCTGTCGGTAGCGCTTATGGTATCCATCTGATCAGTAGATATAGAGAAAACAGCAAACTGGAATTGACAAATCGCGATTGTGTCATTGAGTCTACGGCATCAATTGCACTTCCTATCATCATGGCCGGATTGACCACTCTGGCAGGCTTTCTGGCTTTTTCTATTTCCTACCTGACGATGATTAAGGAGTTCGGAGTCTTTTCCTCGGTAGGGATATTTCTCACGATGATTCTGTCATTACTTCTTATTCCTGTTCTCCTTTCACTTTTACCCGCGCGGAAACAAAGGTTGAATACCAAAGGGCGACATGTCACCTGGGTAAGCAGGGTTATGGATTTGATGGCCGACCAAATTGTGGCTCGAGAAAAGCTGATTCTCGCAGGTGGAATTTTGCTGCTGATAGCTGCTGTCATCGCCGTCCCCCGGTTGCATCGGGAAGTCAATATGGTGGAATACTTCAAACACGACAGTGAGATCCGCCGGGCAGAAGATATGATGGAGGCGCGTTTCGGCGGGTCCATACCGGTGCAGATTCTCGTCAAGGGTGATATTAAAGATCCTCTTGTTCTCAAACAGATGTACTCACTGGAAAAATATCTGCGTACTCTCCCCGATGTCAATAACCCTCAATCGGTGGCTGATCTGATCGCCGAACTGAATGAACAGATGAACGGCCGTCACACTATTCCGGACACCCGTAACAAGGTAGCCAATCTGTGGGTCTTCATTGATGGCAACAAGGTGATGGATCAGCTGGTTGCCGACAATGACACATTGGCACTAATCCAGGCAAAGATTGGGACAGTCAAGTCGCACAAGGTTATTGCGGTGGTCGACAGTATTAACCAGTATCTTGCGATTGCGGTCCCCGACGAGCTTTTCAGAGTACAAATGACAGGACTAACTGATTCTCTCCGGACTCAAGTGCAAAGTCATCGCTTGGCACAAGTCGCCAAAATGATTGTATTTGACGCCAAACACTATGGTTTGGGGGGATTGGATTCAAACCAGGTCGTATCCGTGCTGAGGACAGTTGAGTCGCCGCAGGTCCAGCATTTTACTTCTGAGCAGATCAACGTCATCAACCGAGAGATTGCTGCCTATTTCCAAAGTGACGCCGCAGACTTGGTAATTGATTCTGAACCCGTAGTTGAAAAGGTGCTTTCAGCGTTAAAGCTTTTATATAAAAACTCAATGCCTAGAGAAACTGATGTGGAATCGGTATTACGGCAACATGTTCCCCAGTTCATGTATGCTGATGATCCCGAAGCCATAGATTATGCGGCTCCGGCATTGACGAGTCTCATAGTTGAAAGACGTCAACAAGCTATAGTAAATAATCTAACAGATAAAATACTCGAATTTCCCGTCGACATTCCGGCGACAGAATACACCAATTTACGTAGAGATATCCATGGGGATCTCTGGATACTTGTGCAGAACTATACCGGTCTACCGGGCAACCAGGCTACTTTCCGTAACATATCCACACTTCCAGTAGATAGCGGTGTGACGCTCACCAGTCTTCAGGCCGGAATGCCCATAATATTTAAGAACCTTGACGCAAACATCTTGAAAAGCCAGGTCTTCAGCCTTGCAGTGGCTTATATACTTGTTTTCATTCTACTCTCGTTTCGTTTTCGTTCTCTTACGGGAGGCCTTATATCACTGGCTCCAATCACAGCTACCATCCTCTTTAATTTCATTCTGATGGCAATCCTGGATATTCCCCTCGATGCTGTTACTGTGCTGATTGGAAGTGTAGCTATAGGGATCGGGATTGACTACACTATTCATTTCCTTACTCGTTTCCAAAAAGAATTCCAAGGTGATAAATCGCCTCAGGAAGCATTGCACACAACATTGCATACCTCGGGCCGAGCCATATTGATCAACGCCGCTTCGGTAATGATGGGTTTCCTGGTTTTGGTGTTTGGGAATATCGTTCCGATGCAGCGATTTGGATACTTGATCGCAGTCACAATGGTTATCAGCGCCTTGGGAGCGATTACGTTACTTCCTGCGCTTATCATGGTGACCAAGGCCCGCTTCGTTGGGGATTTCGACCGAGTAGCAAAACGATTTCGTTATCGTCTCAACGGCCTGAAGACTATCCGAGGTCGAGGAGTGTCAAGGTGAGAGACAATGTGAATATAAAACGTCAATCTTCGCTGGAGATAGTTCCGGTAAGAACAAAAAGAGAAGCCGAGGATTTTATTGAACTGCCTTTTCATCTCTATAAAGATAATCCTAACTGGGTGCCCCCACTACGTAGAGAACAAGAGAAGGTTTTTCATCCTAAATATAACCCCTTTCTTCAGCACGCGGAAATTGAGCGTTTTCTATGTAAGGACGGCGTTCAAACCGTCGGGAGGATTGTGTGCATCGTAGATGACAACCACAACCGATTTCATGAAGAAAAAACCGCATTTTTTGGGTTCTTTGAATCCGTCAATAACAATCAGGTTTCAGGTAAACTTTTTGATTATGCAGTGGCTTGGAGCAGAGATCGAGGAATGAAACGTTTGAGAGGGCCGGTAAACCCTTCAATGAATGCCGAATGTGCTTTTCTGTTGGAAGGGTTCGATCAGCCTCCGGTATTTATGATGCCGTATACTCCTCCTTATTATTTATCCTTGGCTGAAGCATACGGTTTTCGCAAGGCCAAGGATTTGTACGCCTTCCGTAAGACTAATTCAGTCGGAATACCTGAGCGTTTTGAAAAGCTGGTTAAACTTATACGGCGACGTACTGGGGTAGTTGTCCGTCCCTTTGAAATGAAACATTTCGATCGTGATATAGACCATATCAAACGGATTTACAACACTGCATGGGGAAAAAACTGGGGCTTTGTTCCCATGACTGATGCCGAGATAGAACAGATTGCCAGAATGCTCAAACCTCTGGCTGTTCCAATCCTCATCCTCTTTGCCGAGGTTGAGGGAAAACCAGTAGCTGTAAGTGTTACCGTTCCGGACTACAATCAGATATTAAAACATCTCAATGGCTCCCTTGGCCTCATGGGTCTTGCGAAGTTTGCTTATTATCGACGCAAAGTAAGGGGGTTACGAACGTTGATCTTTGGGGTATTAAAGGAGTATCGCAAAGCAGGATTACATGCTGTTCTATACTACGAGACAGAAAAAGCCGCACAACGATTTGGCTACCATTGGTACGAACTGTCTTGGAATCTGGAGGATAATGACGAAATCAACAACTTTGACACTTCTTTAGGGGGCGCCATTTACAAGAAATACAGACTTTATGAGATAGACTTATGAAAACGATAGATTTCAATCAACCGGTGGGTTTAGCCCTGGGTAGCGGGGCAGCACGCGGGCTGGCACATATTGGCGTACTGAAATATCTTGAGGAAAATTCGATTGATGTTGGATGGATCGCCGGTTCTAGTATTGGAGCATTAGTTGGAGCTGCCTATGCGGTGGGAATTTCCAGCCATGAAATGATACAGATTATTGAACACCTTGACTGGAAATTCATGGTGAAACACTTTTCACCGACATTTGCCACGCGTGGCATGGTCTCCGGTCATTCTTTGACTTCCTTTTTCCATTCGCTATTGGGAGACGCAAAGATTGAGGACCTGAAAATCCCCTTTCGTGCCGTCGCCACTGATATACACACCGGTGAACGGGTTGTTATCTCTAAAGGCAGCTTGGTCGATGCGGTGAGAGCTAGCATCTCCATCCCCGTTATATTCCAGCCGATCAGAATCGCGCAACGTACACTGGTAGATGGCGGGCTGGTGGATCCTGTTCCAGTTGAAGTAGTGAAACAAATGGGAGCAACCAGTGTTGTTGCCGTCAGTGTTTCCCAAACTCAGGGAAAACCAAAAGTGAAATCCGGAAACAGGCAAGGACAAGCGCTTTCAAATGCGAAAGGAAAAACCAGTCAAAAGATGCCCGCGGGTATGCTCTACGAGCGAATGTCTCGTTTTCTACGGGTCTCAGGAACGACAGACTCCGATGCGCCAAACAGTCCCTCTTCGCCCTCGGGCGAACCTCTGCCAAACATGCTTCAAATATTTTGGCAGACCGTAACTATTGCTGAACAGGAGATTACTCGCCTTCGGCTTCAGGTATGTCCTCCCGACTTTGTAATCCAACCTGACACAAATAGTATGCAATCATGGGAGTTTATCCACGCCCTAGAGGCAGTTAAGGCTGGTGAACTCGCAGCAAAGATAACATTTAAAGATGTGGTCCCTAACCAAAGGAGAAAGTAAGGAGGTTCTTATGCGTTTTCTTCAAATTGCTGTCGTTATTTACGTTATGATTTCCATGATCCCAAGTGATATTGCTGGCGCCGCAGATCCGGTACAGATATTACAGGAGGTCGAAGATTCACTTAACGCCCCTATCGATCGGGAAGCGACTCTGAAGATGCAGCTTATAGACAAAGACGGCAATACCAAGAACAGGGAATTGACTATCCTGCAAAAGGGGCCAGAGAAACGGCTTATCCGTTTCAATGCTCCGGCTGACGTTAAGGGAGTCGGTTTCCTGATATTGGAAGATGACTTGATGTACCTTTACATGCCAGCTTTTGCCAAAATCCGACGTATTGCCTCTCATGTGAAGAACGAAAACTTCATGGGAACTGATTTCACCTATGATGATATGTCACAAAGTGATTATGTAAAGAACTATACTCCTGTTCTCAAAAACGAGACTGATCAGCATTACGTTCTAGAACTGACTCCAAAACCAGAGTCGGAGATAGATTACAGCAAACTGGTTATGTGGGCAAATAAGCAAACCATGCTACCGGATACAGTTGAGTTTTATGATAGATCAAATCGTCTCCTGAAAACCATGATTCAAACTGAGACTGAGCAGATTGATGGTTACTGGACTCCTCAACACATTGAGATGACTGATGTTCAGGATCAGCACAAGACGATCATGGAATTGGTGAACGTAAAGCATAATCAGGGTATTCCTGACAAGGAGTTCACACAACGCTACTTGAAGAGAAAGTGAACATGGATAAACTTATTAACAGTGATATGGAATCAGCAGTGAAACCGACTTCTTTGAGCACCTTGGTAGTCTTGGTTCTATTTTCCCTCTCGAGTTCCATCTGGGCCAGCCCGGATTTAGGCGGCTATGTGGAAACCGATACTCGGTGGCGACCCGGAGACAATGAACAATACACATGGAACGAGAACCGATTGGGTTTGAAAATTGATGTTCAGTCGGAAGGTGCCGCAGGATATGGAGAGCTTCGTTTTCGCAATCAGGGTTTCGCTGACATAAGCCAGTCTGACCAACTTTGTGACGGCGACCGTATTCAACCGTCGAGACTTGAAATATATGAAGGGTATGTGGATATCTATGGATTCCTGTTTGACAATCTGGATATGAGAATTGGAAAACAGAGAGTTGCCTGGGGCACCGCCGATAAACTTAACGTAGTTGACAACCTCAATCCGGATGATTTCGAGGATATTCTCGACTTCAGTCTAAAACTACCTACCGTGTCTCTGCGCTTAGATTATTATCCGGGTGACTTCATAGTAACAGCGGTCATGATCCCTGTTTTCACGCCTGCAAGGTCTTTGCCACAATCGTGGCAGGCACCGATTCGATTGCCACTTCCCTCCGATATGGACCTGCGAACCCTGGATGACGAGGTCATCCTGCCTGACAATCGTCCTCAGGAGTCAGCGGCTTTCGGAATCAGGATTAAGAAGGCGATTGTGAATTATGATTGGTCATTATCCTATGTATATAATCGGGATGAATGGGCGATACCGACAACATTGGGCATTACTAAGGATAGTGCTTCAGATTCCGTGGATGTACATATGACGCTCGAATATCCAAGACAGCATGTTGTGGGAATGGATATGGCCGGCACTATTGGAGACGTAGGTGTTTGGGCTGAAGGCGCATTATTCCTACCTGAGAAGAAGATATACACGAGAGTGACCTTCCCTGAAGAGACTCAAGAACAACTGGCTTTGGATAATAAACCCTATCTCAAGTATGTAGTGGGCGGGGATTATACGTTTCGAAATGGGATATATATTAACGCCCAATACCTGCACGGCTTTTTCACCGACCGGGGAGCAGGCAACCTTGAAGATTATTTCCTTATCGCCTTTGAAAAGAAGTTCTTCCATGAGGACCTGAAAGTGCGAACGGTTTTTGCTGCTGAAGTCGCCAATTTCTCAGATTTCAAAGATCATTCAGCCTTTTTTGGAGGGCCGGAGGTTACCTACTACCCGAGAGACAATGTAGAGCTGATTGCAGGTAGTTTTCTGCTGGAGGGGGATACTTCAACACAGTTTGGACAATTTAAGAGTAATGATGAGATTTACATAAAGGTGAAATATTCTTTTTAAACAAACTAATGTTTTTTAATGGAGATACTAAAGATGAACATCACAGAAACAATACCACGGAAAGCGGAAGTTGGGCTAATTAATCTTGCAGCATCAACCTCATTTCTTAGGTCAACAACAGCAAAGGTATTAGAACAGGTGGCCTATTACCACACGAAGAGCTTAGATAACAATTACTATCCCCAAGGAGTTAAAAGTGATAAGCTCAGTATACTGAAGGCTATGATCCACTCTACCGAAACCGGTCTGTCACGAGGGCTTATAGGATCAGCCGCACGGAACAAGCTGATTGAGGTATTACTGGGCAAGATAATGTTTAAACCCAAAGAAAAGCGTCGACTCTTTAAAGAAAAACGTGGAATGAACCCACCCGGATTCATCCTTATCAGTCCTACCGCACGTTGCAACCTGAAATGCAAGGGTTGCTATGCGGGTAGCGACGCCACTCGGAAAGCAACCCTATCGTATGACATAGTCAACAGAATACTGAATGAAAAGGTGGAACTGTGGGGGAGTAATTTCACTGTGATTTCCGGTGGGGAACCATTTATGTACAGGGATAACGGTAAAACCTTACTGGATATATTTGAGCAACACCCTGATCAATATTTTCTGGTATATACTAACGGGGCCCTGATTACTTCCGAAGTCGCCAGACGACTTGGGGAACTGGGAAATGTAACCTTGGCTATTTCTGTTGAGGGATTCGAGAAGGAAACGGATGACCGCCGTGGCAAAGGAGTTTTCAAACGCATTCTGAAAGCCTTTGAGAATCTGCGTCGTGAGGGTGTCCCATTCGGTATTTCGACGACTGCCTTTAAACACAATTGCGGAAATATCCAAAACGACGAGTTTATCAAGTTCTTCTTTGAAGAGCAGGGTGCGTTATATCAATGGATTTTCCAGTATATGCCTATTGGACGTAGTTACACGTTAGACTCGATGGTAACGCCTGAACAGCGAATGAGTATGTATAATCGCACATGGGAATTGGTCCGAGATAGGAAACTTTTCGTCGCTGATTTTTGGAATTCGGGCGTCGTGTCCAGTGGATGTATCGCAGCCGGTGGATCGTACGGAGGCGGCTACTTTTATATTGATTGGAACGGATCGGTAGCCCCATGCGCTTTCAATCCTTTTTCACTGCACAACATCAAGGAAGTGTACGCTGAAGGTGGCGATCTGAATACGGTGGCTTTCGATTCATTGATGACGGAGACTCGACACTGGCAGCGACAGTATTATGATGACAGAGCTCTCGACCAAAAGGGTAATCTATTTGTTCCTTGTCCTATCCGAGACCACCACGGGAAGATGCGAGCTGTCATTGACAAGGTAAAAGCTAAACCGATTGACGAAGATGGCAAGCATGCGCTCGCAGACTCCGATTATGGCAGGGGAATGATTGAATATGGGAAAAAGGTTGATTGTCTTTCCTGTTCACTTTGGAAGGAACATTACCTGGCACTAGAAAGGAAAAAACAGTCGGCATAGATGAGAGGATTCAAGTACTGGAGTTACTGAAATTTTATCTATGGAGGATATGACCATGTCAAAGACAATAATCTACCATATCAATAGTCGGCAGGATATGGATTCATAGATAAAGGATTGACTAATGAAATTAAGGACAAAAGCAAGAATAATCGGTACTGGTTCGTACGTACCACCCCGGAGACTGACCAATGCTGATCTTGAGCAGATGTTGAACACATCTGATGAATGGATTTACAGTCACACGGGTATCCGGGAACGGCGTATAGCCAGTGATAATATAAGCACTTCGGATATGGCCGTCGAGGCGATTCGACAAGCTCTAGAGATGTCGCAGTGCACTCCAGACGAAATTGATCTGGTGATCGCAGGCACTTCCACCTCAGATTACCGGATGCCATCGACAGCTTGTGTGATACAAGAGAAACTGAGTTTGCCGAATGCTGCAGCGTTTGATGTTGTGTCTGCATGCGCTGGCTTTGTTAACGGTTTGGCTGTTGCCAGATCGTTTATTGAATCCGAATCATACAAAAAGATCGTTGTTGTGGGTTGCGAGAAACTATCGTCTGTTACCAACTATAAAGATCGTAATACATGTGTCCTGTTTGGCGATGGAGCAGGTGCTGTCGTTGTTGCCGCAGATAGAAATAGAAGGGGGGTTCTGTCAACATTCGCGAAATCCGATGGCACACAACGCGAACTACTTTGGATCCCGGTTGGGGGTGTCAGGAATCCCTATAATTCGGACATTACCAATAATGGTTCAGATAAGCTTCAGATGAAGGGTGCTGATGTTTATAAGTTTGCAGTTCGCGAGATGTACAATGCCTCAATAAAGGTTATTGAAGACGCCGGATTAGATCTTTCTGACATATCATTAGTCATTCCACACCAAGCCAATATCCGCATTATACAAGGACTAGCCAAACGATTACATACCACTATGGACAAGGTAGTTGTTAATATCGACAAGTATGGCAATACATCATCCGCATCAATACCTATTGCCCTTGACGAAGCTAACCGCGCAGGTCGTCTAAAGCCGGAGGATAAAGTGCTGATGGTTGCTTTCGGTAGTGGGCTAATATGGGGCTCCGCATTAGTAGAGTGGTGACAGTATGGAAGTAACGCATCATCGATTTATTTATGTAGAAAAATGACATTTCAGGTTTCAAGTTATTCCAGGTTATTGAGGATTATGAGGCGTTTTCAAGAAAAGGATAGGGAGATCAGGAATGTTCCCCCCTTTTCTTTTCGTCTATCGTACTGATATGCAATGAGTTGTATGAAATGGGGGCGCCCCGTTCTTTTTGCAACCTCTCTAGAAAATTCTGCAGACGGCATGAATCTCCGGTATCCAACACCCCTTTCTAACATGTCAGGTCAGAGCACAAAGGAAACGAGAACGTCATTTAGTTCTT
>JAYEIF010000159.1:0-2235 GCA_034659895.1 Candidatus Zixiibacteriota bacterium | reverse complement strand
TATGATAAAGAAAGAACGAAGATCTTGGAACAGTATGAGCTAACTTTAATCCGTTTTACAAATAAAGAAGTAATGCAAAACTTAAGCGGTGTCTATCAGGCTTTATTACAACAAATTGCAGAAAAGAAAAATATATTAACCTACGAGAGAAGAAATAAGACACAATATTCAAGTAGGGCAGTCCGCCTCGGCGGATTGCAACCTGACACAGTTGACTTATTCAGCAAGCCCTTAAAATATTGGTCCAACATCGCTCAATGCTGACCGCTCTTGTTGCTTGCTTTCGGTTGGTTCGAAACTGTTGCGCACGCGGGAAAACAGCTCTATGGCTTCATCATGACAGTAATCAGGGTTGGTCCAGGGAAGTCTCATGAACTTGCCCTGTGAGAATATCAATTCGAGCTGAGCAAACACACTACCGCCAAGATAGATGCGGTAGTTGTATTCCCGATACGAAGCCATTATCAATTTGTCGGGAGTAAGAATCCCTGGATCTATATTAACCGTTCGGAAATAAAAATCGCGAACATGGTCGGAAAACATCTGTTCAATCTTATGACAGGTGGCTTTAATTTCAGGAAGGGAATCACATGCAACTGGTTGTTCAAATGAAAAAAAGCGTCGTTGAAGATTGTCCCCCATTTCTTCTCTGTAGCGTTCCTGCGCACTGCACGGAACTTCTGTCGTTTCACACTCTACCCGTGAGAACTTATTTTCGAGAACTCGAAGGGAATCTGCCAGAGCATCAATCGAAGAATAAATAATAGAGACAACAAGCTGTCCCGGTAATGGTTTTTGTATTCGTACCATATTTATGGGTTATTAAAATAAGTAAATATAATCAACAAAAAATAGTGAATCGACGGTTTAATCTGTATATTTTCAATTGAAATTCCGTGTAGCAGGCGGATTCATACCGCCCGTTCTCAAAACCACACGAACAATCCACCACAAGCGGACACATTCCCGCGGTGGGTAACTTAGGAGACTTCCTCAACAAGCTATAGGGTTTTACGTTTTGTAATTGCCTGAACATCTCATAATTTGGTTCTTCTTTTGAAGAACAGTAGCAATTCAATCAACACAAACAAAAACGCAATATTGGCTGCCAGAATAACAGGTGCGATTTTTGTAGGAGCTTTGATAAAACGGACAACGAATTGTGCGTCATTGTATTCCTGCCAGCGATTGCGATATTCAGCCAGTATATTGTCCCCAGTCAAACGATAAAGAGTATCAAGCAATTCTATATGGACGAGATGATAGTCCCCTCCAGCAGGTAAACCCAGAATGTCATAATATGAATGGCCATTACGATCGAACGATGGCAGTATATCCTTTAGGGCTTGTATCCCTTTAGTGAAAAGTTTATTGGAGGTTGAGTCATTCGTATAGTTGTGAAACTCCTTCAGGCCTATCAGGGTATACATCATTCCATTGAGCGGCATAGGATCATCCCCTGAAGGCGAAGCATATTCTTCGTACCACCAACCAGACGTTAGAGGGAGATGTTTGTGTGCAACTCCACCACTGTCGACATCAATAGAGAATACACTTAGTAATTTACGAGCGTTTTCGAGATACCTGCTATCTCCGGTCAATCTATGAGCACGGACCATTACCTGAATTGCCTGTGCCTGAGCCATAGCTGAAATCCAATATGATGGCATTGAATATCTTGGGTAAATAAATCGATACGGTAAAACGTTGCCATCATTGAGGAATTCGGAGTTGTCAACAATCCAGTTAGCGCATTTGAGAAACCGTTGTCTATTGATTGAATCAGGGACATGGATACCATCAAAATAATTGAACGCCTGTTGACATATAGTTACAGGGTTATGTTGCAGGCCAATCTGAACCCCATTTATTACTCCATAGTCAACAATCGGCAACCCTTGAGAATCAATTGTGATTGTAGTGCCATCGTTGTTTTCAAAACCATTTACCAGACAAAATCCCCATCGAAGGATGGATTCTGTCGGTCCTTCAGTCCAGTTGACAATTAGGCTTCCTGCCAAGACTGAGATAAGAAAAACCACAATATGATGTCGTAATATTTTCAATTTTTTCATTCCCAGCTATATCCCTTATGGCGTATTCTGGTTTCCATTCATATTTTCCACAATTCTACCATGTATATTTTCAAAGATATGCTCTCGACACCATAATTGCAATCCGAATACCTTGCATTGGCTCATAGAAGAATGTAACCAAAGGTATTGTAGAAACCAG
>JAYEIF010000158.1:8718-11453 GCA_034659895.1 Candidatus Zixiibacteriota bacterium | reverse complement strand
TAATTACGTCGATAATTTGGAACATTTCGTCAAATTATATGTCTAATGCAATAGAGGAACTTGTAAAGGTTTAGACCTTTAATACCGAAAATTAATATTGTAAGCGCATCATATTTTTTATTTTATTGATTACGATATCGGTTAATTTCTTGAATTTCATATCTTGTTATTTGGATGTAACCTGAATTGTTTTTAATTGAGAAATCAGGAGAATATTTGAGGTTGGATTGCCAAATCAGAGAGCTGGAAAAAGAAGCAATATTTTTATAATTGAAAAGAATACTATTGACAAAAGTCTTTTTTTTGTTTTATTATAGTTTTCCTAAGTTAATGCCCTTGTGTTTTGTGTTTGGTAAAAAAGCATATTGGGGATGTGGTAGGTACGTATAACTACCTATTGACTTCAGAAGTTTTAACAGTAATAATCACAGTTCCCAGAAAAGGCTTGGGTACTGAAATATAGAAATCTCGGAGGATAAATTATGGTTATGAAAAGGGCGAAATTATTTGTGTATGATAACGATGAATACTGTACAGAAGTGAAACAGTTTCTCGAGGATTCTGGCATATTTCTGGAAATACGTGATCTTAAAAAAGACCCGTTTTCTTATGACGAGATAACAAACTTGGTTGGCTTTCTTAAAATAAATCATTTTCTTAACAAAAAGTCAGATGCATACAATCAGCATAAGCTCGACAAGGCTTCGTTATCTCGTGAAGAGATGATTCAATTAATACTAAACGATCAGTCTCTTTTACGGTCCCCAATCGTGAAAGCAGCGCGTCTCATTATAATTGGCCATGACAAGCAAAAGATATCTGAGATGCTTCAAATTAAAGCCAATGAAAAGTTGGAAGAGAAACACAAAAATACTTCCAATCGCAAATCATCCATGAGAAATAATAATCGAAAGAGAACAGCGATGTCTAATTAGTTCTTTCGATTTCCTCCTTTATTGTCTATATTCTATACATTTAATTTATGAAGGGATAAATGTATGGATATAGAACGTGAAATTCTCGAAACAGATATAGCAGTAGTGGGAGCTGGACCAGCGGGGCTTTCCTTTGCGTACAAACTGACCAAATTGATTGAAGCTGACGATTCCGTTGAAATGCCAGAAATCCTGTTGATGGATAAAGGCTCTCATGTTGGAGCACACTGTCTGTCTGGGGCAATTATGGACCCTCGCGGGATTGCAGAATTAATTCCTGATTTCAAAGAACGCGGAGCTCCTCTCGAAGCTGATGTGTCTGGCGATGCTATGTACTGGTTGCGTGAAGGGAATTCAATAAAATTTCCATTCCTTCCAAAATCATTAAGTAATCACGGAAATTATGTAGTTTCTCTTAACCGCTTCTCTGCATGGATGGGAGAACAAGTTGAAAATTGTGATATCGATATCTTCGCTGAACTAGCTGGTTATGATTTAATTATTGATGACGGAGTAGTCACCGGTGTACAAACAGTTGATATGGGATTGGACAAAGAGGGAAACCAAAAATCCAACTTCGAGCCGGGGTCTATTATCAAAGCAAAAGTAACAATTTTGGGTGAAGGTGTGCGTGGTTCACTTACTAAGCACGCTCTCGAGAGTATCCCAGAATTGACTAATAATAACCTTCCACAAATATATCTTACCGGCGTCAAAGAAGTCTGGGAAGTCCCAACAGGGCGCATTAAAGCTGGTCAGATAATCCATACTATTGGCTGGCCGCAACCTTCTGACCAGTACGGTGGGGGATGGATTTATGCAATGAGTGATACTATGGTTTCGATTGGTCTTGCCATAGGATTGAACTCACCAGATCCAACCAACGACCCCCATATGAAGTTCCAGAGATACAAATCGCACCCACTAATCAAGAGTATTCTTGAAGGCGGAACGATGCTTAACTATGGTGCCAAGACTATTCCCGTCGGAGGTTATTACTGTATGTCGAAATTGTATCATGATGGTCTTATGTTGTGCGGGGATAGCGGAGGATTTCTTGACCCGTTACGTCTCAAAGGAATACATCTCGCAATCAAATCGGGTATTATGGCGGCCGAGACTGTCTTTGACTGTCTAAAAACGGGAGATTTTTCAGCTGAGTCTTTGAGTAACTACCAGCATCGGTTTGAAAACAGTTGGGCTAAAAAGGAATTATATCGTTCGAGAAATTTCCACGCTTCATTCAAGAAGGGATTGTACTCGGGAATGTTTCACTCCGCCATTCAGACTTTCACCGGAGGCAAAGGGTTATTTGAAAGGCGAGAGAATAAACCCGACCACGAATATGTATTAACTAAGGATAAATATCGAGTTCGCACTGGTGATCTTCCGAAGAAAATAGAGATTAAATTCGACAACACATATACTTTTGACAAATTGACCGATGTTTATAAATCGGGCACTACACACGAGGAAGAGCAACCACCCCACTTGGTTATTTCCGATTATGATATCTGCAATAACCGCTGTACTGAGGAATACGGAAATCCATGCACGCATTTCTGCCCCTCTCAGGTTTACGAAATGGTAGAGGACCCGGATCAGGAAAGCAAACTTAAGCTTCAGTTGACGCCATCAAATTGCGTTCACTGCAAAACGTGCGATATAGCTTGCCCTTACCAGATAATACGCTGGGTTACACCTCAAGGAGGCGAAGGACCAAACTTTGAGAATTTATAGGGTATTATCACACACAAATAGTAAATAAGTAAACCACTGAGTACAAATCCATAGAGCTAC
>JAYEIF010000158.1:0-8618 GCA_034659895.1 Candidatus Zixiibacteriota bacterium | reverse complement strand
GGGAACCTTTCGGTTGTTTTTGCAGGTATTAATGTCTTGAATTTCACTTGGGCGGTTGTTTCGTTATCAGTAGAAAGTTTTAGTGGACAAGTTCGCTATGTATATGCAATAATGTGAATGTTAGAGGTCATTTTACACAAAACCAGTATGTAGTGAGGAGAAAAGAACCATGGAAGAGAAAGAGTTAGTTCAAGAAATAAGCTTGCCAATTTATCAATCGAAAGGTTAGATGAAGCTTCTTGGTGTTGTCTTAATTATTAATGGTGTTGCAGCAATTTTTACTCTGGTAGGAATTTTAATTTGCTGGTTGCCAATCTGGTTGGGGGTTCTGTTGTTCAAATCTGCAAGTCTCGTGGAAGCTGCTCAAGTGAACGGAGATAAGCTAACGCTTTTGGAATCTTTAAGGAAAATCAAGACATATTTTACTATCAACGGTATATTGATGCTGATAATGTTAATCATTGTTGCAATTGCTGTTTTAACGACCGGTGGAGCACTGTTTTCGATGATGGATTCATTTTGATGTCAGGCATTGCCTGTAATCAGGCATTGCCTGTAAAAAGAATTGAAGGAAAACAAAATTAAATGCAGACGGTTCACCTTTTTGAGATATAAATTATTCTGAGAACCCCCTGTAATCAGTGGATTGGTTATCCATCTGCAATATGTTTATTGAAAATCCAACAATACCTGTGTAAGGTTGCCCGACAATAGTCTTTCGTCTATATTGGGACTGTGGTATCAACTGAATGTTATACATTATATGGGCAAGATCCATACGAGGCTATGGCGGCTGATGAATGGTTGTTCAGCCGTATAATGGGAGAACCGGGCAGAGTAATGCTGAGATTGTATACATGGAAATATGGTGCAATCACCTTTGGTCTTAATCAGCGACTTGAAAAGGCGGTGAATCACAGTGTGTTGGGAAACACGCCGCTTATCAGACGAATAACCGGAGGGCGAGCGCTTTATCATGATCCTTCAGAATTAACGTATGCTATAGCGGTTAATGTTGAAAATTTGAAAAACGACAATTTTGGTGTGTCTGTTAGCAGAGCTGCCAAATCCATAGCAATAGCAATAGCGGCATTCCTTGAAAATTTGGGTGTTACTTCTGACTATATCCGACAGTCATCAAAAAGGGAAGCAAGATCTGATTACTTTCACACAGCGCCGTGTTTCGATTCAATGGCGCGTTATGAACTTATCTCCGGCGGACATAAAGTTGTAGCTTCATCGCAGCGCCGAATCGGGACCGCAATGTTGCAGCATGGTGCGATCAAACTGTCTGGCGTTGCGGTACACCCTGCTTTGGATGGAAAAACGACCGAAATAGAGTCTCTTCCTATACTTACTGCTGAGCATTTCACTTCTTTGGTAACAACATTTGCGGCTAAGGTCGGGGATGCACTGGATCTGTCAATCGATTTTCCCCAGCTTACAGTGTTTCAGGAACAAGCGATTTCGCATAGATATGAATATGTTAGAAAATATGCTTTGAATCGTCGTGAAATTATTAAACAATAACATTTTGGATACAGTCTATATAGATGATGAAATTGTGTTATGATATGAGAAAAAAAGAGCTTGACTTTATGTAGTAACAGAGACTAACTTCTGCTCTAAAGTGATTTAGCAGCAATGCTATGTAGCGTTGTTTTGGTGTTATGTTGAGAAAGGTAACAATGGAGATTTGTTCAGGTAGCCATTAGTAGGAACTTTGTAGGATTTCAAAATGGTAGTGAATAGTGTCGGCGATTGGTCGGACTGTTGCTAAACCTGATTAATATTACTCGATATGAATTTGAGAAGTTATGACATTGCAGTAGTATATAGGAGGAGAACTATGCTTGGAAGTCAAAGGCGGCTTCTTTCAATATTCGGCATTGTGGCCGTCTTGGCACTGTTCGGTGTTGGTAATGCTTTCGGTGCTGCTACCGGCACAATTAAGGGAACAATCACTGATAAGAACAGTGGAGATCCTGTGGTTGGTGCTTCAGTTATGGTGGTTGGTACAGATCGTGGAGCTATGACCGATTTTGATGGAAAGTTTATTATTCTTCAGATGGAACCAGGGGAATATACAATACGCATTACATCAATCGAGTATACTACCGTTGAGGTAACCCAAGTTAAAGTAAAAGCTGATATTACAACTTCTTTAAATCAACAGGTTGAGCCAAAGACGACAGATTTGGGTAAGGTTATTGAAGTTAAAGGTAAGCAGGATAAATTGAAGATTTATGAAACTGCTAATCAGCAAACCATCTCCAAAGAAGCAATTTAAAAAGCACCAGTTACAACAGTGGATGAGTTACTGAATCAGGTTTCTGGTGTTGTTACTAATACTGAAGGTGAAGTGTTTATCCGTGGCGGTCGTGCTGGTGAGGTGTCTTATGTTGTGGATGGTGTTCCTCTAAATGATCCTCTTGGTGGACTTGGCCAAGCCGGAGCCAAATTGTCACTTGTGTCTGGATCGATTCAGGAAATGCAAATAATCAAGGATGGATTTGATCCTGAGTATGGAGATGCTCTTTCAGGTATTGTTAAAATCACGACTCAAACAGGTTCGAAATATAATACCAAATTCAATGTTGAATATCAAACCGATGATTTTGGGAATAAAGACCTTAACAAATTCTCTCGAAATAGTGATCATATAACATTATCTCTTTCCGGTCCTGACCCTTTCCTGAAGAACAAAATCCTTCCAGCTTTTGGATTGAAATTTCTTGAGGATAAAGAGTTCACATACTATATATATGGCGAAATTGATAAAAACGATGGCATTTTCCAGTATTCCAGCTATGATACACCTGCAACTAGCCGTTCAACGGGATTCTTTGACTTTTTCGGTATAAAAATACCTCAGCGTTTGAATAACAAATATTACTGGATGGCTAATTTTAAGTTTAGGCCAAAGCAAAATCTTAAGTTTATCTTGTCGTATAAAAACAGCCAAGCTCGTAATACCGTTTTTGACAGATATCGATGGGATTATAGATACTCTTCGTCCACAGCTCCCGTCTATGAGAGCAAGTGGAATTCTCTATCTCTCGAGGTTTCACAGATTATCGATAAAAATATGAGCTATGAAGCAGTATTTTCTTATTCGGAAAATGGAGTATCCCGAAAGCCTGGAGATCCCAATAATCCAGGTAAGGGGCTCAATCCTGACCAGATTCCTTTTGATTATGAATGTGAGGGCTTTCAGGACGATAATGGTAATGGCATCTATGATCCACCTGAACCGTTTGTAAATCTTTTCTATGATACAACATCCTATGGTACAGACTTTACTGGACCAGCATATACTTTTGGCGAATGGAATTGGGAGTTTAATAATCAAGGTGCGGTGGACCCAGTACTTTCTGATTTCCGTTTCAATGACAATCCTTACATTGATTTCTATGAAGGTGAACCATATATCGATCTAAATGGTAATGGCGTTTGGGATAAGGGTGATTTTCTTGAGGATAAGAATGGTAATGGTGTTCTCGATGGTAACCGTATTAGTCATATTAGCGTTTCTGAGCCTGAGCCATATCTGGACGGTGATTCGGTTATAGGCGAGCCATTCACGGATAATAACGGTAATCGTATTTATGATCTTGGTGTTGATGGTTTTGTCCGTTCAGCAGATACGACTATCAATCAGGATTATAATCATAATGGTCAACATGATGGTCCTGATAATACTTCACCTGCTCAGTGGACGCTTGGTATTCCCTATGAAGACCGTAACGGTAACGGAATTTTCGATGTGCCGAATTACCAATATGACTATGGTGAACCTTTTACTGACGTAAACGGAAACGGCAAGTGGGATGGCGGCGGTGCAAGTACTTTTCTTAGTCCGCTTAGTTATGACGGGAGTGCTTTATGGCACTATCATAATACAAAGACGCTTCGTGGTGAAATTAAAGTGTTTCGTCAATTTGGAGCGCATGAATTAAAAGGTGGCGCAGCTATTTATCAACGTGACTTTGATTATCAAGAAATTGAAAAACCGTATGTTCAATATACTGGCCGTTCCGATGGCGGTCCTTATCCGGATAGAGGAGCATTCCGAGATATGTTTGCTTACAAACCATGGGGCGGAACAGTTTATTTGCGTGACAAAGTGGAATACGGTTCCATGATTGCTTCAATAGGTTTCAGGTGGGATTTCTTCATTCAGGATACGGACGATTTGATTGAAATAGCCAGTAATGATGATCTTGGTTCAGGGGTGATTCTTGGTGACAGACAGAAGCTGTCCCCAAGGATGGGGTTCTCTTACCCAATTTCAGATAAGGCTAAGGTTCATTTTAACTATGGGCATTTCTACCAATTGCCCGATCTAGGTGACATGTATGCCAGAAATACCACTGCGATTGATGCTGACAAGGTTATTGGTAACTACAATCTTGACTATAAAAAGACCGTGCAGTACTCCTTTGGTGTAAAGTATGCTATGTCAAATTATTATACAATTGATGTGTCCGGTTATTTCAAGGATGAATTTGATAAAATTAATCAATCATGGGTTGCTAAGAACAATCTTAATCGACTTCAATATCGTAATGTAGATTATGGCAGGAGCCGAGGTTTTGAATTAACTATTGAAAAGCGCGGTGGCGGTTATATCAATGGTAGGCTGAGTTATACTTATGCTTTTGCCTTTGGGAAAGCTTCGGAAGCTTCAAACGAATGGACTTCGTATACAGATAGACTTAGGGAACCACTATCTGAACACGCATTGAATCATGATGTTCGCCATTCTTTGAAATCAAGTGTCCAGGTTTTTATTCCTAGTACCGTCAAACCGCGTCTGTTCGGAATATCTATTCCCAATGGTTGGAGCCTTACTTTAGAAACTTTCATTGAATCTGGACGTCCGTTTACACCAAGTACGTCGTATCCTAATATTTCAACTGTAACAGGGGAAGATATTCAGGATAACTCAATGAGAAAACCTGCAATAGTAACATTCGATATGAAGTTTACCAAGGATTTCAATTTGGTTGGACTCGATATGGGTTATACCCTTCAGGTAGAAAACATTTTTGACAGTCGCAACGTCAATACAGTATACAACGAAACTGGTAGACCTGATACACAGCAGAATCAGAGTGGGATCATAAAAGGCGGTACAGAATATGATTTGAATCCATACAATTGGAATTACGGCCGTCAGATTAGAATGGGACTGAATTTGAACATATAGTATGACAATAAGAGAATGGTGATGAAAAATTGTAAATATAATGAGGATCATATGCGTTCGAGGTGTAATAAATCAGTAATGGTGAAAACAGCTGGGCTACCAACTTTTGTGTTTGGCGCAGTATTGCTGTCTCTCCTGGTTTTACTGATACCAACTAATGTCTGGTCACAAGCCAAAGTAGGCACTACAGGTGCGCAGTTTCTGGAATTGGGCGTATCAGCACGAGCTATGGGTATGGCTGAGGCGTTTGTTGCTGTCTCTGATGATATTTCTGCGGTTTACTATAATCCGGCTGGCCTTACATCACTTTATGAACGTGAAGCTGCTTTTACATACATAAAGATGCCGGCAGATATTGCTTATGGTTATGGAGCTATTGGATTTCCTATGGAATCAATTGGTGGCATTCTTGGTATTGGTGTATATGCACTTGGCTCTGGAGATATGGAAGAGACGGATTATTATAATGTTCCAACCGGCCGTATTTTTTCGTGGAATGACATTGCTGTTTCAGCAAGTTATGGACGGTATCTGACTGATCGTTTCTCGCTTGGGTTGACGGTCAAATATATTGGCGAGTTCGCTCATGATTACTCTACTAATGGGTGGAGTGCTGATGTCGGCACGATATATAATACTGGTTATCGTGATTTTAAGATTGCAATGGCAATTACAAACTTCGGACCTGACATGAAGTTTATCCAGAATGCCTATCCTTTACCGATTAACTTTAAGTTCGGTGGGACTATCAATGTTATTGATGGCGACAAGTATCTGTTGACCGTTGCAGCTGAAGGATCTCATCCTGCGGACAATCTTGAAAAATATAACAGCGGTGTTGAATTTGTATATAATAATATGTTCTCACTTCGAGGTGGGAGACGGTTTAATTATGACTCCGATGGTTTCACTGCTGGTGGTGGCGTAAAGTTACCTTATGGTGAAGATAGAGAACTTCGCTTTGATTACGCTTTTCAGGATTTCGGTGTCCTGACGGAGGTTCACCGTTTTACTATGATTATGACATTCTAAGTGGAGGATTGAGAATAGACTATGTATATGAATTTGAGAAAATCTGTTGTGGCGATAATGTTGGGAATGGTGACCATTGCTATTCTCTCTGTTTCAGTGTTATATATCGCAGGTTGTACTGATTCTCTTGAAGGAGATATTCATGACAACCAGAAACCTATTGTTCGCTTTGTAAACATTCCGCCTGAAGGTCAAAATTTTAGCATTAATCCGATTGTTAATTGGTATGGTACCGATAATGATGGTTTAATTGCATATTATCGTTATCATATTGCTATAGCAGCTGATATTGGTGATATGCCTCCGGAGGATTATGTCAACACGTTGAGTGATGAGATATTTGTAACGTGTAATACTACTGACGCTGGTGATACCATTTCTTGCGATACCACCGCCGATTGGACTTATATACACATTGATCCAACTTTGGCAGACCCACACACTTCTAACACACTTTCCTTAACGGCTGATCCCTCTAACCCTGTTTTGGGTTTTGTCGATCAATATGTTTTCCTTCAAGCTTATGACACTAAAGGGCTCGGGTCGGATATAATATGGCGGCGGTTTAAGCGTAACGATAACCCACCGGAGACATTTATTCTTTGGAATCCAAAAGATGCACCCTTTGTGAATTCTGAGCAATCAGGTGGAATCGCTACTGGTATTCGTATGAAATGGATGGCGAAAGACGCACTTGACTACCCAGCAGACCCACCTCCTTTTGAATTCCAATGGCGGCTCTATGGCCCTTATTCTGAAATTGATAGTGCGTACATTTATAATAACTTTATGAAAGAGGTGTTTGTCACCACGGACGGGTTTATATACAATATTGGTGATACTATTATCAGATGTGCGATGGAACCTACCGACTCAGGATTAGTTGAAAAATGTGATACTATTATAGTAGAATCTGGAATGGGGTCTTCAGTGCTTGGTGAAATGGATGAAATTTTTGATGTGAATGATCCTGACTTTATTTCTTCAAAATACAATATAATCCCTGATAGTTCTTTCAACGGGGTTGATCCATGGATTATGGAAACTTCTGACACTATCTATAATGTATACAAAAATATCGACACCAACAAGACTGTGGAAATGAGTTTCCTTTTTTGGGTTCGGTCTCGTGATGATGCTTTAGTGCCGGATTTAGCACCAGATTTTGAGTGTGTCAAGGTCATTGAGCCAAAGTTTGAGAATGATGTTCTTTTACTCGATTTCACATCGCTTACTAGTGAGCCAATTACTTCAGCTGTTCGTAAACCGCATGGACCGGGGGGTAATCGTGATGCTATTCCAGATGAATATTATGCTGATAGCTTTCATGTCGCAAAATTTTGGCAGGATTTAATACGTAATTGGGCTGGTAATGATAACTTTGATGCCGTAGATGGTGATGAAGGGGACTACTATTTTGTATATGGTGGATTTAATGATAATCATGGAGTCGACTTGAAAACGTTGCTTAGCTATAAAATTCTAATTTTATACAATGAACAGGTACTAAGTTCTGGACTTACGATTAAGGACGAATACCATCATCCTATTTGGAAAGCTATTGATGCTGGTGTTAATGTATGGTCAACTATGCGTGCGCCGTTATATGGCAATGTGACTAGTAGACCTACTTCTAATATCTATCCTGGTTCTGCAACAATGCCATCTGAATACTCTTTATATTTTTCAGTGGTTAAAACCGTGTATTCTGGTTGGGGCTGGTCTGCTACAAAGAAAGATGATGAAGGGTACGGGGATAACTTTAGAACGGAGGATTTTATTGGCGCTTATCCAATAGAATCGAAGTGGCCAGAGGTAAATATGGCGCCTGATTTGGTTGAGAACAGAATGAACTGGGAAAACTGGAATCCTATACTGGGATTTGATCATGGTTTCAATCCAGAATTGCCGTGTGTCCCTGAAGTTAATTGGAGTGTAGCTGGCCGTGGAGCTGAGGTGATGTACCTTTATAAGTCTATCTATGGTGCTGGACATCCGCTTGGATCGGGTGGAATATTTGATTATGTAATGGAAGGAAATCCTGTAGGTCACCGTTTTGGTACAGGCTCTTTTAGAACTGTGCATTTTGATTTCACACCTCTCTGTATGGATACAACCAAGGTTCAAGCTCTTGTTGATACTGTGCTGAACTGGTTGTATGAAGAACATGCTGAAGAACCAGTTTCTAAGATTCGCTATAATGATGCTGGAAAGAATATCTCATTATCAGAAATGCGCAGGCATTATTGGGAGCGCAACGATAGGCTTTATCGTGAAGAGACGGGAGAGGATGCATGGGATCCGAAACGTTTTACGAAGTAAATTATTTCAGCTCTGTTTAACCCATAGTAAATATACAAAGGGGCCGAGATTT
>JAYEIF010000157.1:0-11554 GCA_034659895.1 Candidatus Zixiibacteriota bacterium | reverse complement strand
GTAGCGGGCGGCCTTGTGTCGCCCGTTTCTATACACACACCTGTCTGCGACAGGCAGGGCGGAGACAAGTGCTGTTGCTGCGCGAGCTGACGTGCCTGTCGGCGCACAGGAAGTGCGCCGTGGCGTGTAGAATGTTTAAAATTCAAACCCTACTCTCATATATATTCTGTCAATATCATTGTCTGCTTTACCATACCCAATTTCGAAAGGGCCGAGCGGTGAATCAAGTGAAATTGACACCCCGAACGCCCGCCTTAAATCAGACAGCTTGATTTCATCAGTACTTCTGTAAACATCCCCCATGTCAAAGTAGCCGCTTAGATAAAGCCAGAAAGGAAGCTTTACCCGAAGTTCCTGACTCAGAAGAAACATTTTATCACCACTGAGTTGATTTGTACGATAGCCATTAAACGACCTAAGTCCACCAATGTAAAACCGCTCTGAAGGAGGTAAACCCGACCTTGAAATCCCGATACCAAGTTTGGGATGGTAATTCAGGTATTTCCCAAGTGGGAAATAAGCCTCAATTGACGTAAAAAAGCGAGTGTAGTCAATGTCACCTCCGAGAAATCTTCCAGCCAGTTTCAATTCGAAGAAATGCTTCTTGCCGGTTTGCGGAAACGGAATGCGATCGAAGTTCTCTACCAGCGATTCGAGCTTGAGAATACGCAAGCCGAATTCCTCATCGATATTTTGATCTTCTTGATTGTAGTCATTCTCTTCGATAATTATAGCCGCGGTTACCGTACCAAGACGTGAGATCTGCCGCCCTATGCGAAACTCTCCGCCCAATTTTAGCTCTCGATGTATATCTGTGAGAGAATCGCTGTCATTGTATATATGACGATTATGCCGCTTATGGTAAAAACGCATCATACCAGTTAGATAGGTTGAGAAAAGGCGGTCAGCCTTGAAACTAACAAAGTAATTCTGCCTGTCTGGAGAGTATCTGGCGTGACCAAGCAGTTCCAATCCTACTCCGCCGATGTTATCATCAAGTAGTTCAATAAACTCTTCGGACTCATATTCATCATCCCAGTGCCACCCCAATCTCATTTGGAAAGAATTCTTTTCCTGAACTCTGATTTTGACTACAGCTTGGCTGTCTTCAGGAACAAGATTGGCGGATACGCTATGAAATAGGTCGGTCCCATAGATATTTGTAATTCCCTGGGAAGCTCGCCTTGTGGAGTATGGCTTACCAACCTTAACTGGGAACAATGATCGAACAAACGAGCTTTTCGTACGTTGGTTGCCTTCGATTTCAATTTCCCTGACGACAGCTTCATCGATTGTAGTAGTAATCAGCTTGATATCCGGATCAATGTTAATTTGCTTGATACCTGCCATGTCATATCCGTTTTTTTTGTAAAGCTCAAGTACTGAATTCAGAGCGTGATGAAGCCGTCGCGGTGAAATAACGGAATCAGCAAGATCTACCTGTTGAACGAGCGTACTGTCGCTGAAAACTCGGTTACCAACAAAAGAGAATGTCACTTTGTGCGCATCGAGAAATGGAAAGCCAGAAAGTGATAGATGATTTCCCAGCTTAGAGGGATTGTTAGTTTCTATATTTGCTTCAATCTGAAAAAATCCAAATCTCTCTCGAATCGTTCTCAGTGTGGAAACAAGTTCGAAACTGTTGAAGTGATGTCTCAATAAAACCATTTCAATTTGTTTGCGATACGGAATAAAGTCTGCGCTCATATCAACTTTGGTGAAGAAGTAGTGTGCGATATCACTGCGCTTGCCACATTTAACTTTGATGTTATCAACAGCAGCAAGTCCCGCCTGATATCCAAGTTCGATAATGCTGTCTTTGAGATTGAAATCTTTGGAATAAATGTCATCATCAATTGGTGTAATCACATAGTCGGCAGTGGTTAAACTCTGTTGCAGTTTCTTGGCAGACATAATGGATGTAACCTGATTAGCGATATCGACTGGAGTTGTCAGCTTGTTGCGAGATACCAATGGGTTGACGGTGTTAACCGCTACCGTGAAAGTTATCGAATCACACAAAGTCCTTACAACATCTACCGGAACAGGGTTAACCATACCGCCATCCATCAGCAAATGTCCGTTTATCTCCATACCTGTAAAAGCGAGAGGGAAGGCCATTGTGGCTCTCATGGCATCAGCTAATGAACCGCTGTCAAGAACCACTTCCTCACCATTTATTATGTCAGTACTTACAGCGGCAAAAGGGATAGGCAATTGTGAAAAATCACCTGCAGATTGGTAGGTTGCACTAGTTGTAAGATTGGTAAGGATTTCTGTTAGTTTCTGTCCGGTTGTCAGAGCTTTGGGGATAATTGGAACAATACCGTCAAAACGAATCGTGAGCAAATCTCGTCCACGCTCTCGACGTTTGGTTTGGAACATAGTGGTACGGGCAGGGGCATTACTGAAGAGATGAGTAAAGTCAAGATGGGAAGTTATTGTTGCCAGTTGCGATGGAGTGTAGCCGGCGGAATACAGCCCTCCGATGATTCCCCCGATGGATGTACCGGCAATAGCCGCCACACTGATGTCATTTTCCTCGAAAGCGCGTAGTATACCAATAGTGGCAAAACCACGAGCACCTCCACCGGAAAGAGCTAATAATACCGGACAGTCAGGCTTCGAGTCTGTATTTGTTGTATCATTGAATCCACCGATTACAATCCGTTCTCCGGCGTTTATCGGTACAGCCGCCAGTATCCAGAAATACAACAGCAATAACACCACAGTTTTCACTTGCCAACCCAGCCCGTCATACGATTCTTTGGTTACATAAGACATTTTACATAGGATAATAAACATTGCCGCTCTCGAGAATGAAAATAAAATCTCTTAGAACGTTACTTACAAGAAAGGGTCGACACAAGCACAATGCTTTTCTTGCTGAGGGAGTACGTTTGCTGGAGGAGGCTTTTCGGCATAGTTATTATCCGTGCATTGTTTATTATGCGTCTTCTCTATTATCACATCGCGGGGAAAAACTTGTAGAACATTTTAGACAAAAGCACATCGAGTTAATGCCGTTGTCTGCTCGCCAATTAAATATGCTGGCAGACACAAAAACTCCGCAGGGAATTGTTGCCAAGTTTGATGTCCCTCGTTTGGATATTGATGAACTTTTCACACCGAAGACCCGTAATATATTGGTGTGTGAAAATATCGCCGATCCGGGCAATCTTGGAACTCTGTTGCGTTCGGCTATGGCGTTTGACTTCAGGCTTATCCTGTTGTGTGGGAGTTGCGTGGAACCGTATTCTCCGAAAGTGGTTCGGTCATCAATGGGCGCTATTTTCGGTGTAAAAGTCGCACAGATTAGCGTAGATGGTTTCAAACAGTTTGTCGAAGAGAATTCTGGTACCGTAGTAGCGACTAGTCTGGAAGGCAAAAACTGGCAATCATGTTACAAAAAACTTCACAACGCCAATCCTCGTCTGCTGGTTGTCGGTTCCGAAGTTGATGGATTATCAAAAGAAATGCAATCAATTTCCTCCGTAAATCTGCGTATTGACCATTCACTCAAAGTAGAGTCGCTTAATGTGGCAGTGGCAGGCTCAATAATTATGAAACAAATATACGATAGCTTTATTAACAGGTAAACAATGCAAAGAATAATTATAGTTTTATTTATCCCTGTATGTCTTATATTGACAGTTGTACAGGGAAACGCTCAGGAAATCTTCCGTAATGAAGATGGTCTATTTTCAACTGAGTTGATAGCCGATTCAATTAAAATTGACAGCAAAAATCATATCCTTATTCAATCTTCCTCGACATTGACCGGTACTATACAGGTACATACAACATCGAAAAATATTGCCACAATAGAGTATTACAAAAAGTCAGAATCCGACGAGAAATCACGTGCGATTGATCACATTGATCTGGTAGCTGTTGATTTAAGTCATACGCCGAATGGAATCCGTCTCCAATTGCGAGCTCCAAATCCACCTCCATGGAAAACCACCGAGATGACCACACTCGAAATAAGCCTTTTTGTTCCGGAAGGTTCATATCTTGAAATTGATGCTTCTTATTTCAATTTGGATGCTACTGGTCCGTTTTCCGGTGTTGAAGTATCATCATCGTTCGGCAAACTGAATGTGTCTGATGTAACCGAAATCCTGGATTTGACAACCGCTAATCGACGTTTGACTATTTCAAATATCTCTGGTGAGGTATCTGTTGAAACTACAAATTCTACACTGGAAGCTAACAATATCTATAGTCCGGATAAACAAGCTGTCTTCCGCAATCAAGGCGGGAATATACACATTGATGGTTTCGATGGACAGATAAGTATCAAGAATAGTTTTGGCAAAATTGAACTAATCGATTTCCGCCCCAGTGGTAACCGTAATGTGATACGTGGCAAGTCGGCTCCAATTGTCATTGACATCGCCGATATGAGCGACGAGCAAATCATTGTCAGTAACTGGTTTGAGGATGTCGACATTACTACGCCATCCAACTTATCGGCGGCTCTTTCACTTGCCGTTGATGATGAGGGTAAAATCGAGGTTAGCGGGTTGGAGTTTATTACTGAGCTGGTCCAGCAGGACCGTTTGAGCTTGGTTGCCGGCGAAGGTAATGGCAGTGTCAATTGCTCTGTTAAAGGCGCTGGTAATATCTATATTCGTGGTTTTAATATGGAGGATGAATGATGTATATCTTTCGCCGCTTAATAGTTATTGGGTTCGTACTGTTTGTGAATCTGTTCGCAATTTCTTCGCATGCCGCCAGAGTGCAAATACCTGAAGGTGTTTTCTATTATCAACCTGCGGCAAGTGTGTTTGGCTCTGAAGCGGTTTGGTGCAATCCTTCCGTTCTGGGTTGGTATGATGCAGTCGAGTATCAATTAATGACCGAGTATTACAACAGCTCGTTCGGTAAGAGCTGGGGCTCGGTAGTGAACCGGAAGGGAATTTCTGTTGCGTATAGGCATTTGTATAATCCAGAAGAAAAAGATTGCAATGAATATGTTTTCGGTAGCGGTATTCCATTGGGTCGTTCCCTTGCAGTAGGGTTATCATACCGGTATTTCAAAGATGGCTCGACCGGATATAATAAACGCCACTATTGGAACCTGTCGACATCGGGCAAAACAGGGGGTTCGTTTAGCTGGGCGGCAGTGTTTTCAAACCTGAATCGCGGACGACTTAACGGCGAACAAACCGAAACTGAACAGAGGTACTCGCTCGCTTATCGACCCATAAAAGATAAACTTACTCTTGCTGTTGATGCTTCTTTGTCAACCGGACAGAACATTAAAGAAGCTGTCTATCAGTATCATGCTGAGTTCATTCCAATACCCGGGGTTTTTGTAGAGGGTTACATCGATTCCGACCGCAATTTCCAGGTTGGTCTGCGAGTAAATCTGTTGAAGCACTTCACGGGCTGGCATGGAAGTTTCAGTAAGGATGGCAATCATTCACGCTCAACAGTTTATATGGGGGCTACCTCGAAACGTCAGGCTTCAGTAATTCCCGAGCGAAAACGGCGTCTTAGTATGAATGTTTCCGGACGTCCCGAAGAAAACCCGCCCCAGCCTTTTCTCGGACATAAGAAAACACCATTCTGGACAACTTTGCTCAGTGTATATCGAGCGGCTGATGATGATTCAATTCGAGAGCTTGTCATCGAACTAAACGGCTTATCGCTTGGGTTTGGACAAGCTCAGGAATTACGAGATGCGCTGAGTTATTTTCGTCAGCAGGGCAAGTATGTTGTATGTCATTTGAGCGCCCCAAACAATATCGGGTACTATGTAGCAAGCGTTTCTGATGAAATCTACATTCCACCGGTAAGTCAACTCAATCTTGTGGGACTACGGGCAGAACTTACCTATTACACAGGGACAATGGAGAAAATTGGCGTAAAAGCCGATATGATGCGGATTGGGAAATACAAGAAAGCGGCTGAAGCTTTTACACGAAAATCTGCCAGCAAAGAAGGACGCGAAGCTACCAACAAGTTGTTGGACAATCTGTATAGCCAGTTTGTGGGAGGAATTGCAGAAGGCCGCAGTCTATCACAGGATTCGGTAAAAGCTTTGATTGATAAGGGACCATTCACCTCCGAGAAGGCTTTGTCATTTGGTCTTGTAGATGGCTTGAGCTACCGTGATAATCTAAATGACGGTATCCTTCGTTCTATGCCGGAGATAAATTTCCGCCATTATCAGAGCGATACGCTTCTCAATGATGGTTGGCCGCATGTCCCTGTGCTGGCTGTAGTAGTAGCCGACGGAAATGTTGTTGGTAATAACGGCTCAGGTAATCCCTTTGGGGGAAGTCAACAAATGACACCCGCAAGTATGTCTTCCGCTCTGGAAAACGCCGGTCGAGAATCGGATGTGAAAGGCATCATCTGGCGGGTCAACTCTCCCGGTGGAGTAGCTATGGCTGGAGAGCGTATCTATCACAGTGTTGATAAAATCTCCCAACACAAATCTCTCGTCGTTTCTATGGCTAACGTAGCCGCCTCTGCCGGATATTATGTATCAATGCCCGGGAAATACATATTTGCAGACCCAGGCACTATCACAGGGTCAATAGGTATCTTTGGCGGCAAGGTCAATCTGAGCGGACTTTATGACAAAATTGATCTTGGCAAGGAGTTGTATACAAGAGGAAAGTTCGCTGGTATGCTCAGCACTATTCAACCGTTCACGGATAATGAAAGAGATAAATATTACAGCCAACTCAAGGCGTTTTATGATCACTTTGTAGGGCTGGTGGCAGAAAGCAGAAATTTGTCGGTCGATTCTGTGGATGCCATATCCCGGGGTCGTGTTTGGACCGGACAAGAAGCACTCGACATCGGGCTTGTTGATGAACTTGGTGGGTTAAGACAGGCTATTGGATATTCAGCCCGCTCATTAGGACTTGATGATTACCGTATAAAAGTATTGCCACAGCAACGACCCTGGTTTTTGCTTCCGGATATATCTCTGACACAAACTATATCACGTCTCTTTGGCGGCAAGTCTGACCCTGCTGAGGTTATGTCTGATATGTTCTCGCCTCTAATGGAGGGAACGATTATTGCCCGAATGCCATACGATATTGAGATTGAGTAATAAGTTCGATTCTTGTTGTCTGAATATGTATTTAACGAAAATAAAAAAGCCCGCCTTTCGACGGGCTTTGAGTTTTTGGTAACAATTTTACTATTCTACAAGTCGTATCCTACATATTCTTGTTTCCATCCAGTCCGCTGGAAAACACGGACACAGGGCGTCTCAGGTGGGTGGTTGGCAGGGTCGTCAAGATCGGTATCATAGGACCAAGTTCGTATTGGAGCCGTGTAGAAAGATCCGTAACTCCACTGACCAGTTGCTTGTGTAGATTCCCAGAGGTTCACCGCCGAGCCTGTCCAGATGAACTCTTCACCACTCCAGCTTTCCAAAAAGCGTGGTAAGTTCTCAAATCCACCGCTGTAGTTACCACCCGCTGAAACTACATTGCCTGTCAGATATGAGACATTCATCGTTGTTTCATCGGCGCTGTTCAAGTTAGCCACCAATTGATTGGCATCATCCCAATCGTTTGACAAAAAGGTGCAAGCGTCACCCATGACAGCCGCAGGCTTCTTGTCAATCGTGTTATAATCACCCCAGATATAAATCGGATTCTCTGATGCTATGGTTAAACCTGCATCGAGTTCATCTCCATCCACAAGACGAAGAGCGGGAAATGGCTTGGAAACATCTCTATCTGAGAAGTACACAACACCGTTCGATGGCGCCCATCCATCGTCATACATTTCCTCGATATCAAGATCCATAACATCGACTTTGGTACCCTCGCGGCCGTCATAGAATCTGTCGTTACCTGTTTTGAAAGAGATAACACTATCGGCAATCATAGATGCTGTAACATCATTCCATACACCGCCTGTAAGTTGATAGGCTTGCCCGTCAATAAATTTCAGTGTCGCTAAGCTTTCGTATGAATCGACGTTACCTCCAGAGGCGGGTTCAATTAGTTTATGAGCGTCTCCTCCCGCACCTGTGGAAAGTGGGACGTTTAATTCCTCCTGTCCATGAGAAGCATCCTGCACTCGTCCCTGCCATTTGGCTATTGATGAGTCATACCAGTCACTATGATTAGCATCCAACCATGAACTGCCGCCTAGATCCATATTGACATAAGCTCCAGATGCATCCTTAATAAAAATATCGCCATTGGCAACAGACCCTCCGTATGCGGGACTCCGTCCATGTATAATATCACCGGAAGCTGTTACATAGCTGTCCATATATAAAGAATTGCCAGATTGTATATACATATTACCATTTGAGTGAACCCTGCCTAATAGCGTCATCGACGGTCCGGGGGCAATCTCCAAATCGTTACCATAAAAAACCGCAAATTGAAAAATAGGAACCAGAGCAGCTTCGAAGGATTGAGACAGATCTACTTTTGAACGTTTAGCAGTATTTATTGCAGTAGCATTTATTGTAAATGACTTGACCGAAGCATGTAGTCCTACAAGCGTTCCATTAGTCAGTATCTGAGGAGTAGGAACTCCATCGTCAGCTGTAGTGAAAGTAGTGTAGCAGCCGTTTATAGTCATTTGATCGCTTGGCAAGGTTGTTGGTGGTATTCCTGTACTGTCGTACTCTGCTTGGAGTAGAGCCGTTGCTGTTTCCATTCCGGACTCGGCCGCATAGAATGTTCTCATCTCTTGAAGTTCGTTTCCAGCGATAGTCATTTCATCGTCGGATTGCTCCAACGCCGCAAGTCCAAGCAGAGTCAGCATTACTACCATAATAAGAGCAATCAGTGTGGCAAATCCTCTCTGCGATTTAATCAAAATCGGTTTCATAATAATCCCGCCTTATTTTCTTAGATTCCTACATTGCGCAAAAATACAGATGTCGAGAACGTACGACGTCGAAAGCTATCACCGTCCCCAAAATCATCCAAATCAACATCTTCGTTTACCGATCGTCCCGTTACGCTAATTTGCACCTCGCGTACGTTATCCGACACTAAAATTGAATCTAGGACAACACCGTTTTTCATCCGATACTTGAACTGTAGATCAGTGATATAATCGGCAAAGATTTGTGGGCTGTTTCCTGGCGTTTTAATCATCAGAGTCGGATTGTTCTGATCGGTATTTTCATCTATGTAAAACTTCACCTTGTTAATAGCCATCACAATGGCATCCGCGCTGTAGGATTTAGATAAAACCATAGTGTTGTGCTGGATATGCTTAGCCGCTGATTGAACATGGGAGATCTCAAACCATTCTCCTCCTCCAGAATCTGGTTCGAAGATATAAACCCATTGCCCATCGTAGAAACAGGAAATATCGGTTGCACATTTTAGCTCCGCTGATGGCTGTGGCATAGCGCTGGCAAGGTATGTATCACAGTTTGTAGCTCGATAGCAAAGAGTTATTGTATCTGGGTTCGCGTTGGAAGCCTCAACAGCTTTCAAACCCAAAGGGAGATCATATCCAGCCATACGAATTTGGCGAGCCATCTCATCGATCGATGCCCTTGCGTTCTGCTGTACGTTTACAACTTCATTCTGAACCATGTAGTTTTTATGGGATGATATGTACAGTTTGAATATCGCGGTCGTAACAACGCCCATGATTACAAGAGCTATTATCACTTCCAATATCGAGAAACCGCTCTGTTTTGTAATTTTTCTATGTATTTTTTTCATAATGTACCTCAAACAGAATCTGACTGAATATAAGTTGTTACGGAGGTGTTTTTGTATTCTGAAGTCAGATCTTCCCACGATGCCGACAAATAAACCTCACGAAGATGGTTTTGTGGTGAAGACACGCTCCAATATAAGTTAACACCGTTTAGACTATCAATTCCGCTCACTGGGTTTGGAGTGCTTCGCAGCTCCTCCAGCTTCTTTTGTATTGCTTGTGTAACTATGGTTGCCTTGTTTGACCAATCATTGCTGGTAAGAGCTACCATACTCATGTTCAATAGCATCAGAAGCGCAATTCCAAGAATTACCATGGCGATTAACACTTCCAGCAATGTCAGGCCTTTTTGATTTCTTAAATCCGATATTTTCATAGTCTGTTCCTCTCGTTTGTTTTTAATGTTTGTAAATTCTGTGCCAGCAATCAATGAATCCGCTCAGGCTTGCTGTATGCGCTCGTAAGTATATGAAATATATGAACATATGTAGCCAGCTCTTTTAGCTCTTGGCCTCTCCAATCTGTTTCAAAATCACTGTATTGGTCAACAGAATATGGGAAAGAAACCATATATTCCTGTTTTCCATGTAAATTGATAAGGCGCATTATTCATTTCGTAACTACTTGAATGCCTTAATGGAATATCCTATCTTGTAACACTCATAAATCTGATGGAGGAAATGATTTTATGTCCAGAAGCTATAAAATGTATTTAGGCGGTCATTGGGTAAATCGTCCAGAGAAAATCAAAGTATATTCACCATGGGATGATACTCTCGTTGGAACTGTACCGTCGGCATCGAAGCAAGATTATACCGAGGCGATAAAAGTTGCCCACAAGGCATTTGCTACGACTCGCGACTTGCCATCACACAAGCGTGCGGCTACCTGCAAGGCGATAGCGACAGGGCTTGAGAAGAACATAGACAAATTCGCCAGTATAATGACATTAGAATTGGGCAAAGCATATAAAGATTGTAAAACAGAGGTCAAACGCGCTATTGGGGTTTTTAATGTAGCCGCTGAGGAAGCCAAGCGAATAGGTGGTGAAATTGTCGATTTGGACTGGACCTATGGAGCAGAGGAACGTCAGGGACTTGTGCGCCGTTTTCCTAAAGGCGTGATAGCCGGCATCACGCCCTTCAATTTCCCACTAAATCTTGTAGCGCATAAAATCGCTCCGGCTATTGCGTCCGGCAACACAATTGTGATTAAACCGGCTTCCGCCACTCCAATAATGGCTCTTATGCTTGCCGAACTTATAGACAAAACCCCTCATCCAAAAGGAGCGGTTTCTATTCTTCCCGGTGCATCAAAAAACTGCACTCCTCTATTTGAGAACGCAAATGTTAAAATGATAACCTTTACTGGCTCAGCGGATGTTGGCTGGTGGATTAAACAACACGCCAACAAGAAAGAAGTCGTGCTTGAACTTGGTGGTAATGCAGGTGTGGCGATTGCTGACGATGCTGATTTGGAATATGCTGTCAATCGTGTAATTCCGGGTTCGTTTGGTTCAGCCGGACAGTCTTGTATTTCAGTGCAGCGCATTTATGTGCATGAGAAGGTTTATTCTCGGTTTGTTCGAATGTTCAAAGCCGGTATTGGAAATCTCAAACTTGGTAATCCACTCAACCCAAAAACAGATATTGGCGTAATGGTCGATAAGGAAGCAGTCGAAAATAGTCTGACAATGATTGAACAGGCGCTGGCTGGAGGAGCCAAGATTCTAGTTGGGGGCAGATCACGACGAGGAAGAACACTTGAGCCAACAGTTTTAACTGATGTTAAGGTCTCGATGGATGTCTGTTCAAAAGAAGCCTTTGCGCCGCTTGCGGTGCTGTTTAAGTATCGCAATTTCAAGCAGGTA
>JAYEIF010000156.1:0-2257 GCA_034659895.1 Candidatus Zixiibacteriota bacterium | reverse complement strand
TTCCACTGCTTGAACTCATAGGCAAGTTGAACATTGACGCCATCCATCTATTCACCAACATATTGAACCATTAGATGAGTGTCAGGTTGCTATCCGCCTAGGCGGGTTGGGCTATAGACTGCTTAGACTTGATTATTCGAACAAGTTTGATTATACTATACAGGTAAGTTAAAAGAAAAAATTAATTGGAGAGTTTCTATGGGTAAGATATTTGATGCAACACCTGAGAAATTGAACTTTCTACTCGAGAGCATTCATAATAGAGAAACGGCGTTACCTGATTTTCAAAGAGATTTTGTATGGGACCCAAGTGCAACCGAAGAGTTGATAAAAAGCATATGTCAGAGTTTTCCCGCCGGTAGTCTTCTTAGAATTCGCAATAATAATAATGGTTTCTTTCTTGCGCAAAGGGAATTTAGTGAAGCTCCATCATTAAATAAACAACATCCACCCTCGTATTTGGTTCTTGATGGACAGCAGAGGTTGACATCGCTTTATCAAGCTTTCTATGGAGTTGGTTCACATCAATACTTTATTAATTTGAAGGACGTCATAGATGGGAAGGACCTTGAGGATTGTCTATTCTATTTGCGCAAGCGGGATGGAAAACGCCGTTATGGCACGGTTGAACTCCAAGCAAAGGCTTTGACTTTTCCCTTGAGCAAGCTGTTTGGTGAATCCGGAGGTTTCGAAGAGTGGTTGGACAATGTTTTAGAACTTCGGTCTGAAGCTGGGGAAAAACAAAAGCAACTCAAGATGCAGTTACGTGACGCGAGAAAATCTTGGCTTCAACCAATCGATGAATATCATTTTCCCGTGGTTACCCTTCCCGATAAGACAGATATTGAGGCGGTGTGTACCATCTTTGAGACACTTAACAGGACAGGTGTTAAACTCTCAGTGTTTGATCTTCTGACAGCACGTTTCTGGCCTGAAAAACTAAAACTGCGTGATCTATGGGATAAAGCACAAACGGATCACCCGATCATAGCGGATTTTGAAATTGATCCTTATTACATACTTCAGGCAATAGCTCTGCGTACTGCAAAGGCGCCATCATGTAAACGAAGCGATGTTTTGAAAATGGATGTATCAAAAATTAATACTCACTGGAAATTAATTGTTAAAGGAATGGCCAATAGCCTTCATTTACTTCGTGATGACTGCGGTGTAGTATTACCCAAGTGGCTTCCTTCAGCAAGTATTCTGATTCCAATGGCTGCTATTCAATCACATGTTGACGAGCTTACCGGTCCCGAGGCCGGAGCCGCTCAGGATAAAATCAAGAAATGGTTCTGGTGTTCCGTATTTGGTCAAGCTTATGAAAAAGCTGCCAATAGTCAGGCAGCTAAAGATTATGGGGAATTAAAGAAATGGATTGAAAAAGGGGAACAACCGGAGACTGTAGTCAAATTCACCTTGGATAAAGATTCGCTTCGTCAAGTGACGCCACGACAGAGAGGCATTTATCGAGGGATTATTGCAATCATTCTTCGACACGGTGCTCGCGATTTTCACAATTGTACAAAGATAACCGCGAATATAATTAAAGAAAAGAATATCGACGACCATCATGTATTTCCTAAAGCTTATATCAATGAACATTTACAGGATATCAGCCCTACTCAGCGTGACTGTATTCTAAATCGTACACTAATAGACAAGACCACAAATATTCGCATTGGAAAAAGACCTCCCTCAGATTACCTCGCTGAAATCCAAAATGCCTTAGGCGAAGACAAATTTGCGGATTTATTGGATTCTCATTTGTTGCCAAGTAACGTTGAATCTGGTTCCCTATCGGATAGTTTCGACTCGTTTCTCGACCAGCGAGAAAAGTTGATTATCGAACAGATTAACGAGGTAACAAAGGGGCTTACATCCAATAAATCTTCTATAGTCTAATCGTCAAGCGGCAGACCGTTTAATCTTGTATCTACTCACAAGTTTGCCTGCATCACTGTGTACTTCGAAAGATGAAAAAATACCACAACTGTTGAAATACAAGGATATTTGTTGTACTTTGTCCCAGTTGCAATTGCAGAGACATTACAACACCGGCAAAACCGGCCAGAATACAGGAAGGTAAGCATTGAGCATATCAAAAAAGCAAACTCGCGAGTTGGGCAGTTTTACTATCGACTTAGCACTCGGGGCTGGGAAGATTCTCAAGCGCGGTTTTAACCGCAATTTCAAAGTTGAATATAAGGGACGCATCGATCCGGTAACAGAGTATGATCTCAAATCAGAACAATAT
>JAYEIF010000155.1:0-2292 GCA_034659895.1 Candidatus Zixiibacteriota bacterium | reverse complement strand
TGTGTGTATAGAAACGGGCGACACGCCACGGCGCACTTTCAGCACAAGGCCGCCCGCTACGCGCCCGCCAAAGGCGGGGAGATTGTGGTACATAATAACTAATTATTCAACAAGCCCTAACTACGGTCGGATTGAAATTATCCGACCGTTTTTTTATCACCTTGGGAATCATATTGGGACATTTTTATTATTGCGTGGCTTGTGTTTCCTCATTGGTGACTTTGCTGAGTAAGCCATTTCCCTTTCCTCGGGCTGTCTGTCCAGATTGCGACTGTTTCTCATGTAAGATTTGGCAGTATGTTGAACTCTATCATTGTCCGACAGGGTATTGTGCTTGTTGAGGCGCATTTTAATAGCCCTGCGGTCGAATGATTTCATCCGATACAGATTCATAGGCATCTTATTAAAAGCGCCAAGCATATTATCATTGGACGAAGGGGATTGAATCCTATACTGAACATAGTTGTTCAACTGTGGATAGCCATCGAGATTTTCGATTGTTACTTTTCTACTAGCCAGATGGTTACCTACACTGGCAGGATCTGCTATTCGAAGCAAAACGAAATCTGTTGCTGTAAGGCGGCACTGAACCCCAAGGCGGTTTAACTCTAACCCAATTCGCAACCCCTCGTCGTGTATTTCATCCAAATAGTTTTGTAAAGCAAAGTCGTTAACCAGCGTAGCCATAATAGTCTTTCGAACGATAGCTGATAGTTTTACTTCTGGAAAAGTCTCCTTGATTCGGTCAATAGTATTAGATGTGGCTATGACATATCCAATATCTGATGACCGAATTCCAAAGGAGGAAGTGAATGATCTAAAAATTACAATGTTGTTTGATGACTCAAGCAATGGAATTGCAGAGATGCCAAAATAGTCATAGTAGTACTCATTGATGATTAATATTCCTTCTGGGACGGCCTGAGCTAATCGATCGAGCTCAGCTAATGAGAAATTGGCACCTGTAATTCGGTTTGGATTTGAAACGTAAATTATATCGTCTTGAGAAGTAACAGCATCAAGCGCAGAATCTATATCGCCGTTGAACGGAGAAAATCCCATCGTTTCTTTTAGTGCTATCTCAGCTCGATCGGCGGCAATTTCAACTGCTGGGCCGACATGCCCTGCGGCAATCAAATTAATGCCGGGTTTATAATAGAGACTCAGCAGGCTGGTCAGCACATCTGTTGAGTCTGTAAATGACCATACCATCCCCTGTGTAATTTTGTTCTTCCGCGCGACAATGCTGGCAATATCGTCAACATTCGTCGGAACTATGTTTTGCAAAATATTCATTCCCTCCTCCTTATAGTTAGTTAATGTTGTTTTCGGTTGCTATAACTTCCTTCACGGAAGAACGTAATGTTTTAGATAAATTTTCGAATGTTCCCTTCTGATATGGCTTGCTCTCGGGATACAACGGCTTTGTTCTACATGTGAGTGTTAATGATTGCTTCTCTGCAAGGGTGTCTGTTGGGGAAAAGAAATTTGTCAGTCCGTTCGTTATATTTTGATACCGATATATCATACTACCAAGTCCAAAGCAAAGAGAGTGCCGCCTGTTTCATTTTTGAACATTTAGCTATAACCCGCTCTTGCATAGTGTGTTATTACACAGAGAAACTGCCAAGCATGAATGACGCGCTGTGTTTTGTACTTCTGTAGAGAAAAGTTTTTCTATGTCGGAGTGAAAACCCTTCCCACAAAAAAACCACCGGAGAGCGGTAGGTTGCTCTTCGATGGCTTTAGGAAGGTAGGAAAGGATATGCAGCAGCTATTATTGCTGCTGCCTGAGTCGCATTATGAAGATTTTTTCTCACATTTTATTTTATGAATTTTTTCGATTTTGCACCTCACTACTTAGCTGGTATCAAGCCAGAGTCCAGATTTGATTTGATTTCATCTTTATTAGTCTGCTGTATGAATTCTCCAGCGTCGTGGCTGTCTTGGTATAACTGAGACAGTTGCCCATCGTTGAGCGAGCTGATATCCTGTGCTACCAAGACATTAAACCAATTTAGTGAAATAAGAACAATAACCAGCACAATTAAAAATAATATCTTTTTCATTATATTTACCTTCAAATTAGTTGAACAAGGCAAACATGTCCGACTTTTTCTTACAATCTTTGAATAACACTAAAGCAAGGATGGTGCCAGTAGTGCATTAATTGCGTTATGTATTGCTCCGCAACGAGTTGCGGAACTCAATATAGTTAAGTCTGGGGAGTAAATTGCTTTTGAGAGAAAAAGCTTCTTGATAAAGGGAAATTTTTTCAGGCAGAGCATCTTA
>JAYEIF010000154.1:0-2301 GCA_034659895.1 Candidatus Zixiibacteriota bacterium | reverse complement strand
ATCAGCAAGGCCTAAATCACTGCTTTATTCTGAACAGGAGAATTATTTCTTAGGCTATCTTACAGAAGCCTAATCTATCGAAAAAAACCGATGATACGTTGACCTACTGAGGTTGCTCCTCTCCCTCTCTCTCTGGGTCAGCATCTATTTCTTCGTCCGGATGAAGACGGATCTCGAGTATCTGAAGTATGGTTACAAAAGCAGCCATGATAAGCGGTCCCAGCACAATACCGAGCAGACCAAACATGGCAATACCGCCCATAATGGAGAAAAACAGCAACAACGGATGCAAGGATGTGCGCCCGGAGATAAGATATGGTCTGATGAGATTGTCGATCTGCGAGATTATCAGTGTGCCTGCAGCAATAAGGACTATCCCCTTGATGTAAGAGCCGCCTATAATTAGAATGATGCCAGCAGGAATATAGACGATGAATGCTCCCAGAAATGGAATGATTGACAAGAGTGCCATGATGGCTCCCCAGAAGATGGCAGATTGTATCCCCAATATGGCAAAGAAAACACCTCCCAAAAATCCTTGAATCAGCGCTACAATGACTCCACCGTACATTGTGGCATGGATGACATCGCTCAACTGTTTGAAAGTGACATCAACCTGTTCTGGAGTTAACGGCACCAGTCGCTTTAATTTATTGATAACAACCCGACCATCCTTGAAGAAATAGTACATGCTGAAAACCATCAACACGAAATAGAAAATCGTCTTTGTACCATTGGCAATCAGCCAACTTGTCTGGTTCAGAATTATCCCACTGATCCTATCAATTGAGTCCTTGATAAGTTCATTGATATTGACCTGCGACAGATCGTAATACTGCGACAATTTCTCTTTGACTGCTGTCAACCAAGGCAAATCAAACGACAACAACGAGTCAAATTCTCCAGCTCGATACATTACATTGACCTTTGCAACAGCACTGGCAGCTTCATTGACAAGAGCAATAAATAAGTATGTAATAGGACCAATTATAAGTAGCAAAATGAGTAAACACATCAACACTGAGGACAGCCTGCCCGATTTGATGCGAGCTTTTAGACGTTCGTATATCGGGTGGAAAATAATAACCAGCACAGCCGCCCAGCAAATGGGTGCAAAAAATGGGATGATAATACGGTAAAATAGGTAGAAAAGTACAGACGTGATAAGCAGAAAAACAAAAGTTAAGAAGTGTTCTTTCTTCATAATTCCAATATCGGTTAAACTTAATTTTAGTCTACAGTTTTAATGCTACTTACGCAACCTGAAAAAAAACAAGTCGATTAGCAATTAATTATTATTACCAAGCAAGTCGTTCTTCTGAGCATGATTTACCTAATTCGACCGCTATTTTCTTTATGGTTAAAAATAATACAGAACAGTTTTCAAGTGTAATTGGCTATATTTATTTACCTCAAGGTCTGCCAATTCCGAGGCAATATGTAGGGAAAAATCCATTGTTGTTTTCTAAGAAAGTTAGGCACAGATGATAACAAAAATACAATTGATGATATAACAAAAGGTTAGAGACATTTTTTGTCTTATAGACAGGTGTCTATATTCAATAGTTTCTTCTACAGCAAAACAAGTTAGAAGTAACTTATGTTTCAAATAGAAAACGTTTGATTTATGAAAAAGTTAAAACCTTCGAGAGATAAAAGGTGTCAAAGAAAAAACTAATCGGTTGAGATTAAGTATGTTAGAAAGAGGACGATGATAAAAGAAAGGTTTATGTAACTGGGCGTTGACCCCAGTCAATGTCCGCGATTAATAACGGATCAAACAAGGAGGAAAGGTATGGCAATGCGAAAGTTTAAGACTGCCCGCCGTGCCGTTACGCGTCGCCAAACGAGTCGTGTAGCACGCCCGTGGACCAGGGAAGAAATGACTTTCATGCGCAAGTATTATCGCCGTTATGAGACGACATGGATCGCTCGCCAAATGGGGCGTACGGTCTATTCCATTCGCTACAAAGCGGTTGATATGAACATCAAGAAAGCCAGTCCATCAGTATGGAGAGGTAACAAGGGACCTGCGAATTCATTCCATCGTTCCACTCCGAAGCGCCCTACTACTACCAACAGGACGCGTCGCGCAAAAACCACCCGCAAGACGAGCCGTCCGCGTAAGTATAACGCAAGCACAACTCGTCGTATGCCCCGCAAGGCTATGTCACGTCGTACTATGAACCGTCCAACCCGTAACAGGAAGACCATGAATAGACGATAAGGGTAATATAGGATAGAAATTTTGCGATTGGATATTTGACCCGTCCAAGTTATTGGGCGGGTCATTTTTTTATG
>JAYEIF010000153.1:0-12012 GCA_034659895.1 Candidatus Zixiibacteriota bacterium | reverse complement strand
AGGTTATTATATCTGTTGTTGATATGTTAAAAATGATTGCCGATACTGATAAAAAGAACATTTCGTTACTATTCTCGACATGAGAGGGAAACGTGATTGATACTACAAATGAAAAACAGAAATTGCAGATAATAGACTCGCGTGTATTGCCAGTACTTCCGTTGAAGGAAACGCTGGTTTTCCCATATTTGGTTGTTCCGTTGATGATTCAGGACACAGATCAGGCTCGTCTTGTGGATGATGCCCTTATGCGCGGATCACGAATTGGTCTGTTTCTTCAGAAAGACCCAGAGCAAAATAACCCAGAACCTGAAGACCTGTATGATGTTGGGTGTTCCGGCAGTATTCTTAAAATGCTTCGTTTCCCCGATGGAACCGTTAGGTTTCTTATTCAGGGACTCAGTCGAATTCGCATCCTTAGATTTACTGGTTCAAACAAGTTGATGATGGCCGAGGTCGAGGAAATAAAGGAGACTGTGCGTGAAACTGTAAAGATGGAGGCACTCCAACGCAGCATTCTCGAGAGGACTAAGTCATTGTCCGAAATGGCGCCATACCTGACCGAGGAGTTTCATCTCTCTGTCGTCAATCAAGACACACCATCCAAGCTGGCTGATTATGTAACATCGAATCTGAATATATCTATGATACAAAAACAGCAACTTTTGGCTGAAGCTGATGTTTACCAGCGCATGACTAAACTCTATTCAATGATCCTTAAAGAAATTGAGGTACTTGAGTTATCGCATAAGATTCAGGCTCAAGCGGCAAGTGAACTTGGTAAATCGCAGAGAGACTATATTTTGCGAGAACAGATGAAAGCCATCAGGAAGGAACTCGGCGGAGGAGATGAAACCTCTGAACTGGACGAATTTGAGTCCCGTATTCAAAAAGCTGAAATGCCTGAATATGCTGAGCAGGTGGCTCACAAAGAACTCGATCGTCTGTCGCACATGAATCCTTCATCGGCTGAGTATACTGTTGCGCGGACCTATCTTGATATTGTAGTAACTCTTCCATGGAATAAGTCCACTGAAGATAAGCTTGACTTAAAACGAGCAAAGAAAATACTCGACGAGGATCATTTCGATCTTGAAAAAGTGAAAGATCGCATACTGGAGCACCTTGCTGTCCGTAAACTTAAAGCAGATATTAAGGGGCCGATTTTGTGCTTTGTTGGTCCTCCGGGTGTTGGCAAAACATCACTTGGCAAGTCAATCGCACGCGCTATGAGCCGGGAGTTTGCAAGGGTTTCACTTGGTGGAATGCGCGATGAAGCTGAAATAAAAGGGCATCGTCGGACCTATATTGGAGCTATGCCGGGACGCATTATCCATTCTATCAAGCGTTGCGGGTCAAATAATCCGGTTATCATGCTTGATGAGGTGGATAAACTTGGATCTGATTTCCGCGGCGATCCATCATCGGCGCTGCTGGAAGTACTTGATCCGGAGCAGAATGACAGTTTCTCCGACCACTACCTTGAGATACCATTTGATTTGTCAAAGGTGATGTTCATAACCACAGCTAACTGGTTGGAACCAATTCCGCCGGTTCTGCGTGATCGTATGGAAACAATCCGTCTTCCGGGATATACTGATTTGGAGAAACTGGCTATAGCGCGGAGACACTTGATTCCAAAACAGCTCGACAATCATGGTTTAACTAGTAAAAACCTTACTCTGGCGGATTCAGCTATCAAGTCTATTATTGACGGCTATACCCGCGAGGCTGGTCTGCGTAATTTAGAGCGAGAGATTGCCTCAGTAACTCGCAAGGCTGCCCGTAAAGTAGCCAACGGAGGACGAAAAAAAATAAATGTGGTAGGAAAAGATATCCCAAAGTTACTTGGACCTGAGAAATTTGTACGTGAAGTACTAAGTCGGCAGGGATTGGTGGGGGTTGTGCCGGGACTGGCTTACACATCTGTTGGAGGTGAACTGCTTTTTGTTGAAGCTACATTAATGCAAGGAGAAAATAAGCTTACCCTAACAGGGCAACTCGGTGATGTTATGAAAGAATCCGCGCAAACAGCATTATCATTTATTCGTTCCAATTGCAAGGAACTGAAAATTGATCCAAGCATCTTTGAAAATCACGAGATACATATTCATGTTCCGGCTGGAGCCACACCCAAGGATGGTCCATCCGCCGGTATTACGATGGTGGTTGCATTGGTATCACTATTGATTGGCAAACCGGTGAAACCCTACCTTACTATGACTGGCGAAATTACTCTGCGTGGGACAATCCTGCCTATTGGAGGACTCAAAGAGAAACTGCTTGCGGCGTATCGAGCCGGAATAAAGGTAGTAATGTTACCGGAGGACAACCGTAAGGATACAAAAGAACTACCTGCAGAGATAAAGAAAAGTATCAAACTAAAGTTTTTCTCAGAATTGCTTCCGTCGGTAAAATTTGCGCTGTCCAGAACAGAATCTAAAAACTCCGATAAAAATAAAAGCAGTGCCCGATCTCGAAAGGGCAGGAAATCATTGAAGAAGTGAACTTTATGAAATTAGTTACGTCAGAACAGATGCGTCGCATCGATAGTGAGACTATCAACAATTATGGTATTCCCGGTCCTAAATTAATGGAGAATGCCGGTAGTGGTATCGCCCGATGGGTAGCTGATAATGTTATTGTCGGTATAGAAAAGGCGAAAGTTACTGTCATCTCCGGTAAGGGAAATAATGGCGGGGATGGACTTGTTGTGGGACGTCATCTCTTTGAAATGGGAGCTGATGTCAACGTCTTGTTCGTTGGACCAATAGACAAGCTTTCATCGCAGACAAAACTCAACTTCGATAGAGCAACCGATATCGGTATGAATCTTCAAGAGGTTACGTCGGTCGATGATTTACCCGAGCAGCTTGAATGTAACTATCTGATTGATGCCATATTTGGGATAGGTTTCAAAGGAGCGCCACGTGGTTTAACAGGGGAACTGATTGATTACATTAACAATCAGGGAAATACCACAGTTATTTCTGTTGATATACCCTCAGGTCTTAATGCTGATATCGGTCAATACGAGGGTGCAGTGGTGCGCGCCGATTTTAGTTTTCCGCTGGCATTACCTAAATGTGGTCTTTTCGTGTCGCCGGGACGAGAGCTGGCCGGTGTAGTAAGGGTAATTCCGATTGGTATCCCTGAAGAGGTCATCGACAAGTTCGATCTGCCTGTAGAATTGATTACCTCGCCGATGGTATCGGCGAAAATACCAGAGCGCAAACCGGATGGACACAAGGGAGATTTTGGCAAGCTATTTGTTCTGGCTGGTTCCACAGGCATGACTGGAGCGGCATCGCTGTCTGCCAGTGCGGCTCTTAGATGTGGTTGTGGTCTGGTTAAAATTGGCTGCCCGCGAACTGTTCTTCCAATCATTGCTTCACTTGTTACTGAGGCGACCTCATGGCCATTACCAGATGTAGCTAAAAAAGGAGCCTTGGCTCTGCGTGGGCTGGGAGAGGTTAGAAAGCTGATTGAGGAACATGACTCAGTAGCTATTGGTCCTGGAATTGGGCAACACCACGAAACAAAGGAATTGGTTCATCGCATTCTATCCAATCTCAATCGGCCTGCTGTTATCGATGCTGACGGTTTAAATGCTTTCGCTGGCCAAGCAGATCTGCTTAGGCAACGTCCCAATAACACTGAGTTGGTCATTACGCCACATCCGGGTGAGTTCAAGCGCCTCACCGACACAGCGGTGCCAGATGATATTCACGAACGGATAGAGCTTGTTATTAAATCAGCCAAGGATCTTAACTGTGTATTGGTTCTGAAAGGTAGCCCAACGGTGGTCGCATCTCCTGACGGTTTTTGTTACTTAAATCCAACTGGCAACAACGGTATGGCCAGTGGCGGCAGTGGTGATGTATTGACCGGAGCTATTGGGTCATTTCTTGCACAGGGAATGTCAGCCATTGATGCGGCTGTATGTGGAGTGTATCTTCACGGTATGGCGGGTGATTTTGCTGCAGATGACCTTACAGAACGAGCTATGATTGCAGGTGATATAGTGGATTTTTTCCCCGGAGTATTCTCGCTTTTGGGCTGATGTGATTATTGATAATACCTATGGGTCAATTCGGTTTCTGAATCAATGGGAAAAAATAACTGCCGAGTCCGGTTTTGCCTGAATCCATTCTCAATCTTTTGCATACCGGACTCGACGAGACTACCTCGACCGTAATGCGTGGCTCTCTTTAATCGAGATTTTTTCTCAACCCTTCTTATTCCCCAAGAAGCACTTGCAACGTCAATCCTTAGTTTCAGGTTGATAACATTTTACATCTCACAGTTTATAAAAGTAACAATATGTATACCGACTCGTACTCGACAAACAAGATGTCGGCGTAACATGTATAGATGTAACGCTTTAGCCAGTATGCTGTGACATCACTTTTGAGATGTCGATACAATAACTCGTATGATTGGAACAATTGTAGTGAAAATATTCGTAGATTTATACGATATGTGTAGTTCGGAACAGTTTTGAATCAGCCTGACGAAGACGTAACAAAATCAGACAGATTATAATTTGTTTATAGAAAAAACCGCCGAGGAATCGGCGGTTTTATACATTTTCGATAGAATATGTGATTATTCTTTTTTGGTATCTTTGCTTTCAGAAGACTCATCTTCAGTCGAAGCTTCACCTTCACCTTCAGCAGCAACTTCTTCGCCTTCCTCGAGTTCTTCTCCCTCTTCTGCTTCTTCGCTAACAGCTTTGACAACAGTAGGAGCGCTGATAACTACGATTGTTCTGTCTAAATCAGAAAGAATAGTCACATTTTTTATATCAAGATCGCTCACGTGTAATGAGTCACCGATTCCCAGATCGCTCACATCGATTTCAATCTTGTCTGGAATATCATTCATCAGGCTATAAATATCCAGTTCACGCAGAGTAGTCTGCATGATACCACCATCAGTTTTAACTCCTTCTGGAACTCCAACAAGTGAGATAGGAATTCTTACTTTGATTGGGCGAGTCATGGAAATAGCATGGAAATCAAGATGAATTACTTTACTTGTTACTGGATCGCGCTGAATTTCGCGCAGGACCACTTTGTTTTTCTTGCCATTTACATTCAAGTTAAAAATACTATTACTGGTAGCGGATTTCCATGCTTCTCTGAACTCATGTTTATCGATCGCAATAGCGATCGGTGCAATCTCAGGGCCATAAACAACCCCCGGTATATTACCAGCTACTCGTGCCCTTCGGGCAAAACCTTTGCCAATATTTTCACGCTCGTTGGCTGTTAGTGAAATTTCTTTCATAGTATTGTGATAACCTCCAAATATGTTTTTCTTTCTTTAAGTTATACTTCCATCGGTTGATCCTCAAACAATGAGGACACCGATTCTTCATCAAAGATTCTTTTGATAGCTTTGCCGATAAGCTCTGAGCACGACAGAATTTCAAACTTGTCACTGAGCTGTTTCTTAGAGTTATCAATCGAATCTGTAATTATCATCTTCTTTATCGGCGAAGAATCAATAAGATCAATAGATTGCCCCGACAGAACTCCATGAGTGGCGGAGGCATAGATATTGACGGCTCCTCTTTTTTTAAGAAAGTCGGCCGCCTGACAAAGTGTTCCCGCAGTGTCAACCATGTCATCGCGGAGAAGAACATTTTTACCCTCAACATCACCAATAAGATTCATTACTTTTGATACGTTCTGTCGTGGTCGCCTTTTATCTACAATCGCCAATTCGGTACTAAGAGCTCTTGCTGTTACTCTCGCCAATTTAATTGAACCAACATCTGGTGATACCAGCACTAAGTTGTCCAGTTTCATCTTTTGGAAATGTTTATTAAACAGCATCGATGAATACATGTGGTCGTGTGGCAAATCAAAGAAACCCTGAATTTGGCTGGCGTGCAAATCCATAGTCATCACCCTATCTGCACCAGCTGTCGTAATCAGATTTGCTACCAGTTTGGCAGTAATAGCTACTCGTGGACGGTCCTTTCTGTCAGCGCGGCCATAACCATAGTATGGGAGAACAGCGGTAATTCGCATAGCTGAAGCTCGTCTCGAAGCTTCAATGAGCATCAAGAGTTCCATCAAGTTTTCAGCAGGCGGGTTGGTAGACTGGATTATGAATACGTCTGCTCCACGGATGTTTTCATTGATTTGCACAAAGACTTCATCATCGGAAAACCTTGTCACAGTACAATCAGTAAGAGCTTTACCAACATATGCGGCGATTTTCTCCGCTAACGGTCGGCTAGCGTTTCCGGTAACAAGTCGAATTTCATCGCGAACAATCATTGTTATTCCTATATCAATTTCCCAAAGTTAAACCTGATTTGAAATAATCATTAAGCATTCCAAAACAGATTTTTACAAATAAAAATCATTTTTTCTGGGGCGCCAGGATTCGAACCTGGGAATGCCAGCTCCAAAGGCTGGTGTCTTACCGCTTGACTACGCCCCAAGTTTATCTTCGAATAAATCGAAAGATTAACTGTGCGTTTTTAACTCGTTTTCGTATGCCTCCAAAACTTGTTCTTCGATCATGTGTCTCATGTCACTGTTGATCGGGTGAGCAACATCCTGATGTGTGCCGTTAGACCTTTTTCGGCTCGGCATGGCTACGAAATAATTGATGTTTCCTTGGATGATCTTCATACCTCGAACGACAAAGGCGTTGTCAAACGTAACATTGGCGAATCCTTTCAACCGCTCTTCATCTCGTAATGTCACCCGAATCTCTGTAATCTCCACGGTGCCTCCCTCAAGTTATGTCAACCTGCTTATGCAGGATTATTGGCTCAACCGTGTAGCAACGCCAGTTCTTCAAATGTGTTGCTTTGTAGTCCTCACTTTCTGGGATTTTCTTAAACATCCCAAATACCGTCGGTCCTGACCCACTCATACGGACCAAACTTGCTCCCATTCTCAGCAACACCTTTCGTATTTTGCTAAGCTCCGGGTATAAACTAAACATTACACTTTCAAAATCATTGTTTGAAAGGAGCAAATGTTCAAAGAGTTCATTTACCGTTTCGCAACGACCTAAAATAAAGGGGTTCCGTGAGTTTGTCAAGTCCATTTTCAGCTCCCCATAAGCCTCTGCTGTGGATATACTCAGATCGGGAGTAACTAATATGAGTTTATACTCACAAGGGAAAGATGTCTCTATAGCCTGCTCTCCACGTCCTGAAATCAGAGCCTGACCCTTTGAAAAGAAAAATGGAACGTCAGAACCAATTTGCAGCCCAAGTTTTGCCATCTCACGATAGCTCAAATTGAGATTATAGATGATATTACAAGCTAAAATAGTAGCTGCGGCATCGGATGAACCTCCTGCAAGCCCTGCTGCTATGGGAATGTACTTATCAAGCCTTATTGCAAGTGCTTTTCTAAAACCGAATGTTTTCTGCATTAGATGATAAGCCCTGTAGACAAGATTATTTTTGTCGTTTTCAAGGGGCTGGGGGCTAGAAATATTAAGTGTAAGTGTATGATTGTCAGTTAATTCGTATTTAAGCTCGTCGAATAGTGAAACTGCCTGAAAAAGCGAATTGATGTTGTGATAACCATCAGAACGCTTATTCAAAACTTCCAGAAACAGATTTACTTTAGCTGGAGACTTGATTTTGATTCTGTCTGGACCTATTCGTGACACAAACATAAGTGCTCAAATCTTTTTTCCACAATTAGAAAGTTTTCGTTTCGTAAAAACCAAACTCGTTTCAATAATACAATAGTAAGGGAAGAAATCAATGCAATAAAAAACCAATATTCATTCCAAGTCCTTGTTTTTATACTATATCTTTCATATTTTCAAAATTTAAAGTATGAAATAACGGTTTTTGACAAAATTTTAAGGAGATATGTTATGGACACATTTGGCGCTTCTGACAAAATTAAAACAAAATACGGAAGCTATAATATTTCCAGTCTCGATTCTCTCTCAAAGTATGGTAATATCGAGCAACTTCCTTACTCGATAAAGGTTCTTCTCGAATCGACTTTGCGCAACTTTGACGGAAACATCATAACCGAAGATAATGTAACTCAGTTGGCCGCCTATGATGCAAAAAATGTAGGCGATGTCGAACTCCCATTCAGGCCAGCTCGGGTTCTGCTTCAAGATTTTACCGGTGTGCCGGCAGTTGTCGATCTGGCCGCATTGAGATCGGCTATGAAGCGTATGGGTGGTAATCCTAAGGAGATTAATCCGTTGGTACCGGTTGATCTGGTGATTGATCATTCTGTTCAAGTGGATGTCTTTGGTTCTGATGATGCTTTAAAAATAAATATGGATAAGGAGTTCGAGCGTAATCAGGAGCGTTACCAATTCCTGCACTGGGGACAAAAATCGTTCGACAATTTCCGAGTAGTACCTCCGGCAACCGGCATCTGCCATCAGGTTAATCTTGAATATTTGGCAAAGTGCGTGATTGTTCGCGATGGAATGGCGTTCCCTGATACATTGGTTGGCACTGACAGTCATACTGTGATGATAAATGGACTTGGTGTTGTTGGCTGGGGTGTTGGTGGTATTGAAGCTGAAGCTGTGATGCTTGGACAGCCAATTTACATGCTAACTCCGGAGGTGATTGGTTTCAAATTGACAGGAAAGCTTTCCGAAGGTGTTACAAGCACTGACCTTGTTCTGACTGTTACGCAAATGCTGCGCAAAAAAGGCGTGGTGGGAAAATTTGTAGAATACTATGGACCTGCCCTAGATGAACTTTCTATACCTACTAAGGCAATGATAGCTAATATGGCTCCTGAGTATGGTGCTACTATGGGATATTTCCCATGGGACAACTCAACTCTTGAGTATTTGCGTATGACAGGCCGCACAGATGAGGAAATTAATCTTGTAGAAGCCTATGCCAAAGAACAAATGTTGTTTAGAGAAAAGGGATCAGCCGATCCTGTTTTCACCGAGACTCTTGAACTGGACTGTTCAACAGTGGAACCCAGTTTAGCCGGTCCAAAACGGCCACAGGACAGAATAGCAATGTCACAGATGAAGACCAAGTTCAATGAATCTCTAACTGCGCCAATCAAGGAGCTCGGTTTTGAACTTAGCGATTCAGAGCTGAATAGTTCAGCCATAGTGTCCAATGACGAAAAATCTGAGATTAAACACGGTGCAGTAGTAATCAGCGCAGTTACATCCTGCACTAACACTTCTGACCCATCCGTGCTGATGGCTGCTGGTCTTCTGGCTAAGAAAGCTGTTGAACTCGGATTGAAATCTAAGCCGTATGTTAAAACCTCACTTGCTCCGGGTTCGCGCGTGGTGATGGAATATCTGGAGAAAGCCGATCTGATAAAACCTCTCAAAGAATTGGGTTTTTACAATGTCGGGTATGGTTGTACTTCATGCATTGGCAATTCCGGCCCATTGCCGGAGCCAATTTTGGATGCTATTAATGATGGTGACCTCGTTACCTCGGCAGTTCTGTCGGGTAATCGCAATTTTGAGGGCAGGGTAAGCCCATACACAAAAGCAAACTATTTGGCTTCGCCTCCGTTGGTTGTGGCTTACGCTATCGCAGGGACGGTCGATATTGATCTCACCAATGATCCCATCGGTCAGGATTCAGATGGTAACGATGTTTTCCTAAAAGACCTCTGGCCTGCTCAGGAGGAAGTACTTAACTATATAAACTCGTATGTAACCCCTGAGATGTTTCGCGAACAGTACGGACATGTTTTCGAGGGTAACCCAACATGGAACAAGATACAATCACCTGAGGGTGACCTGTATGAATGGAACGAAACATCGACATATATTCAGGAACCTCCATTCTTTATCGATATGACCAAGGAAGTGGCTGATATTGAGCCAATCAAAGATGCCCGTGTACTCGTGATGGTGGGTGACTCAATAACAACGGATCACATATCTCCAGCCGGACAGATAAAAGCCGATTCACCAGCGGGTGAATACCTTCTGAAGAATGATGTACAATCTGTGGATTTCAACTCCTATGGCTCACGGCGCGGGAATGACCGCGTTATGACTCGAGGGACCTTTGCCAATATCCGTCTGCGCAATTTGCTGGCTCCCGGAACAGAAGGTGGTGTTACAATTCATCTGCCATCTGATGAACAGATGTCGATCTATGAAGCTGCAATGAAATACAAGAAGGATGACACTGCTTTAGTAGTGCTTGCAGGCAAAGACTATGGCATGGGATCATCGCGCGACTGGGCTGCTAAGGGAACTAATCTGCTCGGAGTTAAAGCGGTTCTGGCGGAATCCTATGAACGTATTCACCGCTCAAATTTAGTTGGTATGGGTGTGTTGCCATTGCAGTTCAGAGATGGAGAGACAAGAGAGAATCTTGGTCTTACTGGTCACGAACTGTACACTATTGATGGTCTGTCCAATGATTTGCATCCAAAGCAGGAAGTGAACGTGAAAGCGGTCTCTAAGGATGGGGAAAAGACGTTCCGTATGGTAGTCCGACTCGACACGCCGATAGAGATAGAGTACTACCGCAACGGAGGAATCCTTCACACTGTTTTGAGAAAGATGGCAAAACAAAAATAGGTTTCATAGCCTTTGTAGGTCAGATGACTTTGTAAGTCAGTCCGCCTAGGCGGATTGTTATTGAAAACATTCACCCGCGTGTTTAATGTCAAGCCGACGGGCGGTTCGACTTACAAGAAGTAACTAACATGAATGACAAAGTCACTATTCTTCCAAACAGTCTGCCAGTAAATGAAGGAACAGACCGACATCGGTGACAATCCCTATTGTCTGCAACGAACCTCGGTCTTTCAGTTTCGTTACCACTGAAGGATTTATATCCACACAAATAGTCAGAACACGCGCCGGTAACATATTCCCAGCGCCAATACTGTGCAACATTGTCGACAACATCATCACAATGTCAACATCAGCAAGAACCCGGGCGTAATCTTCCTGTGCCTTGTTCATGTCGGTGATTGTTTCAGGAAGAGGTCCATCGTCGCGCAACGAACCAGCCATAGAATACGGTATACCGGTTTTGACGACTGAATACATCACACCACTCTTCAGAGTGCCCTCATCTATCAGATTGGCGATTGAACCGGCACGGCGAACTTCATTGATTGCGCGCAGATGATTACGGTGACCCATCTCTACCGGCTTCCCTGTTTTGCTGTCAATCCCAAGAGAAGTGCCATAGAGAGCAGACTCGATGTCGTGCACAGGGAGAGCATTGCCTGTCAACAGTGCATTGATATAGCCCTTGTCAATTAACCTCGACAAGTCTTGCGCGCCGCCGGTATGAATGACGACCGGTCCAGCAACCACGGCAATCTTTTTCTTTTCATTCCTGATAATTTCGGCTACCTGATTGACCGCAAGATGTACCTTGCGTTCGGTGGAAACTTCGCCCGACATAAAACTGAAAATAGAACGGTCTCGTTCGACAAACTCCGGTCTTACTTTTACACCGGACAAGCCTGTTACAATCATATCACCCTTTTTTATATTGCGGAACTTCCTTATCTCTGCCTTCGGACCATCGACTACAATAACACCATCCATGCGAATCTTGTTTACATTTATCCATTGTCCTTTATGGTATATCTGGGTTGCGTGATTAGTACTGCTGTAGAAATCCGAAGGAACAACGCCATCAGCAGGGGCAGATTTGAGAATAATTTCATCGTCGGTCTCAATAAGGCATCCAAGACCTGATAGTTTCAGCAGGGTAGTATTTAGGTTAGCTATATTATCGCAGGAAATTTTTATCCGAGAATGGGAAAATTCATCGTTATTGGTGCCAATCCGGAAATCGAGTATCTCAAAACTACCACCATCGGCAATAATTGTGTCGAAAATCTTCCGCATCAAACCGGAGTCAATCAAATGACCCTCGGTTGTGACTATCCTATCAATGGTAGACATAAGAATGGTATCGGATTTAGATAGGGTTTGCTGAACAAAGCAAAAGTCCTTTGTTCATATTATAGATAAGCATGTTTTGTATTGTCTCAAGTGAAAGGGTTTTGTTGTAAAATGGTT
>JAYEIF010000152.1:0-2346 GCA_034659895.1 Candidatus Zixiibacteriota bacterium | reverse complement strand
TTTTGCATTGCAATTATATTGGGTATTTCACCGATTTCGACTGCGGCTACAATGATTTTTAACAGAAATTTGGTGGAAATAGACCAATCTCTTAGCGAAATTAGATATTCTGATAACGAATTTACTTCGGTGGGGAGTTCAGTAAATCTGAGCTATTGCTCCTATCTAATAGAATTGCTACCGGGCGAGACTGTTTCTTCAATCTCCTGGCATGTAAGTTCCCCGCAATTATTGGCACATCTGAAAGTCGGCAATCCCTTCTCCGATAAGACGACCTCTCTGCATAATTACGAGGCTTTACAATCTCCCTTGCAAGCTCCTTTGGGAAATATGCCTGTTCGGATAGATGCTTCATCAATAGATGGAAACCATCGTTATGCGCGTATCATGATTTTTCCTGTAACGCTTGACTCATCCGGAAGCTGTTATTTTTCTGATTCTATCACAATTGCTGTTGGTGGCCGACTCATTTCTGAAACTGATTTGTTACTTCCGAGCAATTTGTCAGGTGATATTAGTAGAGGAATTAACCAGAATCAAAGACAGGGTGCCTCAGGGGACTCACCAGAATATATTATCATCACTGATACTGCTTTACAGGAACCCTGCGAACGCCTTACGGAATACAAGAATTCTACTGGAGTTATAACTGAAACAGTAATGATACAAGACATCCTTTCAACCCACAGCGGGTGTGATGATGCCGAAAAGCTTCGCGAGTTTCTCAAGGAATTCTACAGCAACGGCGGGCAGTATGTTCTTCTGGCGGGTGATGAAACTTTACTGCCTGTTCGCTATGCATATTATTATTCAACGTCGCTTGAGATAGGCCTTGACCGCCTGCAATTGTGCGATCTCTATTTCGCTGACCTCACTGGCGATTGGAACGCGGATGGGGATAATATCTGGGGAGAGCCATACAGTGATGAGCCAAATATCATAACAGAGATTAGGGTTGGCAGATTGCCTTTTAACAGCGCCGACGAAATGTCAGCCTATGTCGATAAGCTTATTGTTTATGAAACCAATCCCGGAGATGGAAATCCTTCCTATTTGAAGCGAGCATTTTTCTTTTCTTCTGATCAAATGCGAGACTATTCCGATGGCGGACAGCACGGAAGGATTGCCCGGGCTTACCCTGACTGGTTTGAAATTGATACCTCTCTTGCTGTTGAGGAATCCAGCGGTGATGACCCTAATCCATATAATGTCCCTGCCTGCCAATTGACAGATGATCTCTCGGAAGGATTCGGGATAGTAAATATAATAGCTCACGGATGCCATACTGCTTTTGAAGTGAGAACTTCAGGGTATAATAATTGGCCCAAGTCTCATTTTTATAGTGGAGATCCTGGCAATGAACACGGCAATTTCGATAGTCTTGCTCATAATAATCGGGTTTCATTATACTATTCGCTGGCTTGTAATGGAGCCGCATTTGACAAGGATCAGCCGCCTTTCAATATGTCAGGCTATCCAATATGTTCGCAGCTTCTCTCATTACCGAGTGCGGGAGCGGTAGCTCTTATTGGACAATCTCGATGGGGTTGGATAGGAAGTAGTTACCACCTGCAAAAGACGTTTTATGATTCACTCTTTGCTCATCCCGAACTTCCCGCAGTGGATGCAATGAACACGACCAAACAGAAGTATTATTACTATCGCGACCTTATCTATGGCCAGAATTTTCTGGGAGATCCTACTCTCAGAATCTATACATCGGTGCCAGCGAAGATGAGTCTTACCGTTAAAGAAACTCAATCAGGATTGCAGGCTAATGTTTCCTCAGGGGAATTACCGGTTGACAGCTGTTTGGTCGCACTCAGTTGTGATGGTAATCTTATAGAAAGGGCACAAACAGATATTAATGGTGTAGCCGTATTTTCATCGAATCTAACTCTGGGAACTCAATATACCATCGCTTCAATCAGGGTTGGCTATACTGTAACCAAAACTTTCCACACGTTCTCAATTGTAACTGATATTGATGATGACGAAAATATACTGCCAGCCTCATTTATATTAAATCAAAACTATCCCAACCCGTTTAACCCGTCCACGTCAATAGAATTTCAATTGCCTGCGACTGCGACTGTCAAACTATCAATCTTCAATGTGCTGGGGGAGCAGGTAGCAACACTTGCCGAAGGAAAAATGTCTGCTGGCAGTCACACTATTATATGGGATGCTACTGATAAGTTTGGTAGTAAGATTGGATCGGGTGTATATTTCTATCGATTAACAGCCAACGAATTCACCAGAACCAGAAAAATGCTTCTTTTACGATAGGGCTTGTTGAATAATTAGTTATTATGTACCACAATCTCCCCGCCTTTGGCGGGCGCG
>JAYEIF010000151.1:0-2355 GCA_034659895.1 Candidatus Zixiibacteriota bacterium | reverse complement strand
CACTTTTCCATCAACAATAACATCGTTCGGGCAGGCTTACATTGTCGTACCAATAAGCAATGGTTCAGTTACAACCATCATCTTGTTTGGAAATCCACTCCAAATGGTCAATAAAGAACTGCACAATGTTTCTGGTAAAAACGTCTAAAAAATTAGAAAATGTCCTTTTTGGGCTTGTGCTCAAGTGACAAGATGTATATATTCTTTGTCCGTAATTGAGATTATGAGGAGTAAATGAAATATGAAAAGACTGTTTGCGCTTATTGCTTTTGTTATTGTTGGAGCACTGTTAGTAAGTTGTGCGGATGATATTTATTTAGAAGGTCAGGATTCACTAGCAGGAAAATATAGTGGAACTTATAGCATAGATAAAAACTCAGTTGTCCAAGAACAAAACATTCTCTGGAAGTTCACTGATCAGACTTGGACCATGAAAATCGATTTGGACAACATGAATCCTGATTTCTGTATCTGCGAATGCTACGGGCGATACTCTATTGAAGATCGGGTACGGTTAGAGGTCGTCGTCGGTGACAATCCAAATGGCGAACTTTGTGTAGCTTGTAATTCATCTCTAAGCCCATCCGGTATGTTTGACCTTAGTCGCCCAAAGGATTCAGTTGTTCTTAAACAGGTATTTGGAGAAGATGGAAATTCACATAGAAGGACTATAACGCTTTCACCTGTAGCGAATGGAACCACCGAGTAACAGATAGACAAGCCATAAATTGTACAAGACAGGGGTTTAATCCCAGAGGGGATGTGATTCCTGTCTTTTTTTGTATTTTTTCAGCAGGACACGTTTGTCTGAAAGAAAATTAAGCACAGGTCAGGAACGCAGAAGGGACTCGACTTACAACTTGCAATTATTGTGTGAGTGGAATGGTGGTGGTCTATACATAGCCGACATGACCGCTGTCATCGTCGAAGAATTTATTCTCGTAGCTATCGATTAGCTTGAGTTCATTCAGCCAGTAGGCATTGTCATCACGGTGGCAAATCAGGATACGTTGGTTATCACTCTCGTCTTTGGCTCGATGGTATTTAAGATAAATATGTCTGTTATCGACCCCAATAATTTCTATCTTTCCCGATTCATGCGACATAACATACTTGATACGTTTTGCCAGACCGGAACAATGCAATTTAGCCTTTTCGATTGCGTGGTATGCTTCGACAATCGGCACCTCATAAGCAACATTTCCAACCACTGGACGCCCTTGAAAGACATAATATTGAGCTACTCCCATGTAAGCCAGCTCGTTCCACAGTTCAGCCATAATCTCGGGGCTGTCTGAAACACCGCGGATAATCGGATTCTGGTTAAGGCAAATAACACCACTATCCATAACACGCCGAATAGCTTCGCGTGCTTCAGGAGTCAGTTCTCTCGGATGATCAAAATGGGTCATCAGGTAGATGCGCTTATCAGGTAAAGAGTATTTTTTCAGCATTGCCAACAGGGAATCATCGTTAAGTATTCTATATGGATTATATGCCGGAATCTTGGAGCCAATGCGAATCATCCGAATATGGTCAATCTGTCGCAGAGCTTCAATAATCTTTTCCAGTTTTGACGTCTTGAGCATTAGCGGATCACCACCTGAAAGCAGAACGTTATCAACTTCTGTATGCTTGCGGATGTATTCTAAACTTTCATTTATATCACAAATTTCCTCTTTTGTATTATCCATAAAAAGACGTTTTCGGAAACAAAAGCGACAGAACGAACTACATATTTTAGTGAGTAATAACAGCACAGTAGTGCCGTATTTATGTTGGAGCCCTTTTCTGACAGTAACCTTATGCTCAAGGGAAGCATCCAAATCACCCCATACTTCCAGCTCTCTTTCGTGCGGAATAACAATCCGACGTATAGGATCATTCGGATCCGACCAGTCAATAAGCCTGAGATAGTACTCATTGGCGCGGAAAGCATAGTTCTCAGTTACAACGTGAAGACGACTCCTTTCCTCTTCCGTTAATTGAGGTATTTTCCTTAAGCTTGATATATACCGTGGATTTTTTCTCAAAGGTGCTATATTTTTATTTTGTGTGCTCATAATTGAGTCTCCTTTCTCAAATATCACTCTGATAGGCACTCTACAGTTTTACCATACGGTGCCCAAAAACCGGCTCCTTAAGATGCAAATTCAACTGATGAATCAAATCTCCGGTATAATGTCTGCTGTGAGTTTCTCTCAACAGCCAGGACGTACAAAGCAATACGCCATTTGAACAAATATAATATAGCAAAAATCAGCTTTGAATGCAACCTCCCAAGAGCAAAATAGCAAAAATTCTTTTTTTGTGAATTTAAGTGATTTTAACAAAAAATTTGGGCATATCCGATTA
>JAYEIF010000150.1:2757-12159 GCA_034659895.1 Candidatus Zixiibacteriota bacterium | reverse complement strand
ATCTCACCCTGAGCGGAAATTTATGTCACCCTGAGCGGAGTCGAAGGGCGGGTAACACAAGGCCATCCGTTACCTGTCCACTTGACAGGCGGGCGCTAATTTGAGATTGTGGTACATAGTAACGAATTATTCAGCAAGCCCTTATTATGAAAATTATTTGTATAAGAGGGAAAACAATGGTGCAATTCCATCAACTGTAGAATTCTTACCATACTTAAAACAGGCACCAAAAAACATAAGTGCTTGCATCACAACAGAAAGTCATTCCGGCATGAATTTTGATATAATCTATAATCAAGAGGTCAGCAACCTTGATATGACATCAGGTCAGCGGATTCAAACAGGCTGACCAAGGGCCGGTTCCATCCGGCCTTTTTTTATACATAAATTTATTTGTAAATGTTTGATTTTATCCTTAAAAGATTCAGATATGAAACTCAAGAATATCGCCGTCATTAAGCTCAAAATTTGACTGCACTCGCTGCCCGTCAAACTTATCCGCACCCCATATTTTTGCAAATTTGAGTTTTTTTGCAAAATCCTTGTGGAGTGCAAAAGCAGCATTTTCAACTGTGCTGCCTATTGGAACAACAATTGGATTTTTATAGTCAGCCTCACTACCTACCGGTTTTGTGTAAATCCTCATGATATTAAGAGCATCAAAAACCGCTTTGCGGAAAGCGTCAAGGCTATCATCATCGATAATTGATGTTGATACTATCGCAAACCCGGGAAATGACTCAGATAGTTTCTCACGTTTAATCCCGTTTTCATCCTCATAATTCTTATGGGCACACAAAATTGTCTTTTTGTAGCAAAAACGTGAGTCTTCAGGATTTTCCATGATTTCCGATTGAAGAATAATTCGTTTCTCTTCAAGTCGAGATGTTATGTATTTCAGATCCTCAAATATACTGTCAGCTTCCAAATCACATACCAATACCACAAGATCAGCGTTCCTTATCAGCCCCGTAAGGTAGTTTTCATACAATTCCGATGATATCGGGGGAGTGTCAATCAATTGAAGTTGTACTGATTCGTAAATCATCATACCTGTTAGCGGTTCGCGTGTCGAATAGGGGTAATCAGCTACAAGTGGTTTGGCCGCTGTCAGCGAATCCACCAGCGCCGACTTGCCGCTATTAGGAGCGCCAATAAGAATTGCCTGCCTTGCACCTTCTTTTTCAATATAGTCTTTAGCTGTTGTCTGACGAGCTCCGTGACTTGTGCTGCCACTTTCAATCTGTTGTTTGAGTTTGGCTATTTTAGTCTTCATATCCGCCTGAAGATGATCAGTGCCTTTGTGTTTAGGCATAATCCTCAACAACTCCTGCGCTAAACGGAGTTTTTCTCGAATGTCTTTCTCTGCCTGAAACTCTTTTTCCAGATCGTAGTATTGTGGCGGCAAATTAGCTGGCATAATTGTAATTTTATTAAAGATTTACTGCATTAACAAGTAGAACAACCCATTTTTTTTAGGACACACTTTTTGTCTTTTATGTTTTAAAAGTTGCCATAATAATACTTGACGAAATTGATAGGCTGTATTAACTTGCTTAGCTTAAACCCGACGGGCCCTTAGCTCAGTTGGTTAGAGCAGCTGACTCATAATCAGCGGGTCGCAGGTTCGAGTCCTGCAGGGCCCAGAAATGATGAGGATCGGAAATAATTAAGGGCAATTAGCTCAGCTGGTTAGAGCGTTCGGTTCACATCCGAGAGGCCACTGGTTCGAGTCCAGTATTGCCCATTTGGTAATTGACAACTATGGTTTGTAGAAAGACACGAAAAATTCCCTTGGGTTTTGCTTACCTCAACTCAATTGAGGGAAAGCGAGACGTAGAAAGGCAATTAGCAACGCATTCTTCCAGAAATACTGGGAAATGCGTTTTTTGTTTATGAGGGCAGATATGAAGGTTAGTGGAGTAAAAAAGGAGACCCGGATGCAAAGCGATATCGAGCTGTTGCTAAAACTTCAAGTAATAGACTATGACCTCGGCGAATTGGAACGGTCTAAGGAATATTTACCTGACATGATGAACAATCTCAAAGGTGAGGTCCAGGATATCCAGAAGAAAATCGAAGAAACATCAGCAGAACTTGAAGAAGCGAAGATTACTCAAAAGAACCTTGAGCTTGAAGTCAATGCCAATGAAACTGAGCTACAAAAATACCAAAAGATGATGATGAACATCAAGACTAACAAGGAATACGATGCGCTTGTATCTCAGATTGACTCTGTGAAATCCACTATTTCAACAAAGGAACAGGAATTACTTGAGGTATTGGAGAGGGTTGAAACACTTACTCCCGAACTTCCTGAAATGAAGGAAAAACACAAACAGCTCGATGATAATAACTCCCGGCAACTACAGATTTTGCAGGAGAAGGTTGACTCTATTGATGGTACTGTGGTCGGCAAAGAGCAGGAGCGGATGACAATTCTCAAGGAGATCCCAAGGCGAACTATGTCGGTCTATGAGCGGATTAACCGTGGGAAAAATGGCGCAGTAGTGGTGCCGGTTAGACGGCGATCCTGCAGCGCCTGTAATAAAGCTTTGACACCCAAAAAGGTTCAGGAAATCCGACGGGGTGATCAAATAAATACCTGTGAAAGTTGTGGACGTATATTATATTGGAATGAGGATATTTCAAATTGAAGTCCTTTCGGTAGGTGAAACCAAAAAAGATTGTGGGTAAAGTATATGGCACGAATACATGATGATATAGCTTTGACGTTTGATGACGTTCTTTTAGTGCCAGCCCATTCAAGGGTTTTGCCGCGAGATACTGACATCTCAACTATTATCGCACCAGATTTCGAACTAAAACTTCCCCTTTTAGCGTCGGCTATGGATACTGTTTGTGATTCAAGATTAGCCATTGCATTGGCACGTCAGGGAGGAATTGGTGTCATTCACAAGAATATGTCGGTGCAGGCACAAGCCAATGAAGTAGATAAAGTAAAGCGCTCTGAATCTGGTATGATAGTGGACCCAATCACACTGCCGCCAAACAACACTATTGGGAAAGCCCTGGAAGTTATGAACCATTTCTCGATTTCTGGTGTTCCAATTACTGAAAATGGTAAACTTGTAGGAATACTGACCAACCGTGACTTGCGTTTTCATAGGGACTCAAGTGTGTTAATCTCTGAAGTTATGACCTCCAAGGATCTGGTGACAGTCAGCGAGGGAGTTAATCTTGAGACAGCTAAGGACATTCTTCATAAACACCGAATAGAAAAAGTCTTGATAGTTGATGATAAGTATATGCTCAAGGGTATGATTACAGTCAAAGACATCATGAAAAAAACTCAGTATCCAAATGCCTGTAAGGATGCCAAGGGTCGTCTTCGAGTTGCGGCTGCTATTGGCGTTGGAGAAGATATGGAAGAGCGGGCTGCCTCACTTGTGGATGCTGGTGTGGATATGCTCGTTATTGATAGTTCACATGGACATAGTCAGGGTGTGCTTGATGGGGTTACTGCTGTTAAGAAGCTGTATGGCAATGTACCGCTTATGGCAGGAAATGTTGCTACTACTGATGGTACTCAGGCATTAATAGATGCTGGTGCTGATTGTGTTAAGGTTGGGATTGGTCCGGGATCAATATGCACAACGCGAGTTGTAACAGGGGCTGGAGTTCCACAGGTAACAGCCATTATTAATGCTGTAAAGGCCGCTTCAAAAAGCGGCACTCCTGTAATAGCTGATGGTGGTATTCGTTTCAGCGGTGACATATCCAAAGCATTGGCATGTGGGGCAAATGCTGTTATGGTAGGTTCACTTTTTGCCGGAACTGAAGAATCTCCCGGCGAAACGGTATTGTTTGAAGGCCGTTCATTCAAAGTGTATCGTGGTATGGGTTCGATTGGAGCTATGAAACGAGGCAGTCACGATCGCTATTTCCAGCAAAAACAAGAAGAAGCAACCAAGTTTGTTCCAGAGGGAATTGAGGGGCGCGTACCCTACAAAGGAATGTTAGCAAACACGGTTTATCAGCTAATTGGCGGTCTTCGGTCTGGAATGGGTATTTGCGGTGCTTCTACACTGGCAGAATTTCGCAAGAAATCAGAGATGGTGCGTATTACTTCCGCTGGAGTAGTGGAGTCTCATCCACATTCAGTGCCAATTACAAAGGAAGCGCCCAATTACCGAAGGATGTACTGAGATTGCCAGTGCCGAATTGAATGAAGATGTTGTTGTTTTTATAAATATTTTTGTTAGGCTTGTAAAAGTAGGAGAAACAGTCACGCCCTGAATGTAAATTTGAGGTGAGGAAAGTCCGAGCTCCAAAGAATCAAGGCGCCCGGTAACACCGGGGCGGAGTAATCCGACGGAAAGTGCCGCAGAAACTATACCGCCCGCTTCGGCGGGTAAGGGTGAAATTGTGGTGTAAGAGACCACGGCTGCATTTAGAGATAAAGGCAGTGGGTAAACCCCGTCTGGAGCAAGGCCAAATAAGGGAAGAGGAGTTGATTCGCTCCTTTATAATTCCCGGGTGGGCTGCATGGAGTGACCGGGCAACCGAGTTACCAAGATAAATGACTGTTTGCTTATCTAAGATAAGTATACAGAACTCGGCTTATTTTCTGCTTTTCGAGCCTTCCACAAAGCTATGGAGGTTTATATGGTTGTGGCGCGCAGATTTAAGCCGCTCAAATGGGTGGTGGCTGAAGATTGCGATTCTCAGCTCGTTAATGATCTGTCTTCGGCGACAAATCTGACACCGTCAATTGTCAAAATCCTTATCAGGCGAAATGTCAATACACCTGAAGCTATACATCAATTCCTAAATCCCAAACTTAGCGATCTCGCTGACCCATTCTCCCTGATTGGAATGAAATCTGGAATTGAACGAGTAATTAAAGCATTATTCAACAATGAGAAGATTACAGTCTATGGGGATTACGATGTTGACGGTATAACTGCTACCTCACTAATGTACATGGTAATTAATAAACTTGGCGGACAAGTAGATTATTACTTACCAAATCGGCTCACCGATGGATATGGATTATCTCATTATGGTATCGACAAGGTTGTGGATCGTGGAACAGATCTTATTATCACCGTCGATACTGGGATCACTGCAGTCGAGGAAATCGAATATGCCAAGTCGGTCGGAATTGATGTTGTTGTTACCGATCACCATGAACCTGGGATAGAGACACCGGATGCCGTCGCCATTATCAATCCCAAACAGGTTGGTTGCAACTACAAGAGCGAGTTGTCAGGAGTTGGAGTAGCTTACAAATTCGCTCAAGCGTTATATCGCACACTTGATCAAGATGAGGTCGATTTACAGGAACATCTCGATCTGGTAGCTATGGGCACTTCCGCTGATATTGTCCCGTTGGTGAATGAGAATCGCACACTTACGAAGTTTGGAGTCAAACAGATTGCGCGAACCACAAAACCCGGGTTAAAATCACTAACATTTATCTCCGGGCTGATAGGTAAGGCTATCAGTACCAGCCATGTGGTTTTTATTTTAGCTCCGCGAATCAACGCTCTTGGTCGCTTGGGTAATGCCGGTGAAGCTATACGGTTACTATCTACGCGTGACGAACGTTTAGCATCAGAGATTGCACATACGCTCGAAAGCGAAAACCGCCGACGCAAAGAAATCGACACGAAAACGCTCAGTGAGGCTTTAGACATGATGGAGGAGGAGATAGATCTTGATACCGACAAGGCAATCGTACTGGCAGCCAATGACTGGCATCAGGGTGTTATTGGAATTGTGGCAAGTCGTTTGGTAGAACGTTACCACTTGCCAACCATAATGATTTCAATTGTAAATGGCGAGGGCAAAGGCTCAGCTCGGTCAATTCCTGGGTTTCATCTTACAAAAGCACTCAAGAAATGCGAGCATCTGCTTATTCGTTACGGCGGACATAAATACGCAGCTGGTCTATCCATTGCTCCCGATAAAGTTGAAGAGTTCCGTAGCAGATTTTTGGAGGTTACTAATAGCATTCTCACTGATGAGGATATTATTCCAAAACTCCACATCGATTTGGAAATCGAACTTACTGACATAGATGATTCTTTCATGGAATCAATTGAAGCCTTTGCACCTTTTGGCCCACAGAATATGAGGCCGGTATTCCTGACACGCAATTGCGAAGTCTCCGCTCAACCATATGTTGTCGGTAATAACCACCTCAAGATGCGTATCCGCAAGGGTAATGCGGAGTTCAATGTTATTGGATTTGGCTTTGGTGATATGGTTAGGGTGATTTCATCAAGAGGGTGCATGGTAGATGTTGTTTATGTAGCCGAATACAATACCTATCGCAATGTTACACAGAAACAAATTCGCCTGAAAGATATCCGACTAACAGCTGGCACAGCACCAGTTTGACCCAAGTTTTAAGTATGGCTATAATTGACAGATTCTATACTGGGAATATTCGAGCTCTTTCAAAAATTATTTCATTTGTAGAGAGTCAACACGAAGGATACCGTGACATTCTAACTCGGATGTATCAATCGGTTGGACGCTCCTTGCGAATTGGTATTACCGGTCCTCCGGGTGGTGGTAAGTCAACATTGGTTAATGGCTTAATCCATGAGTTTCTCGCCAATAAACAAAAAATTGGCGTGATTGCCGTTGACCCCACATCTCCATTCACCGGCGGCGCTTTGTTGGGGGACCGTGTGCGGATGAACGATTTTCCAAGAGATGACAATGTTTACTTTCGCTCAATGGCTACCCGGGGTGTCTCTGGCGGATTGGCAGCCGCCACTCATAATATCACAGTTGTTTATGATGCTTTTGGTTTTGACATCACGCTAATCGAAACTGTCGGGGTTGGGCAAGTAGAACTTGATATTGTTGATACCTGCGATGTCATTATTGTAGTCGTTGTGCCGGAATCGGGTGATGCTGTGCAGACTATGAAAGCAGGCCTTATGGAAATAGCCGATATCTTCTGTGTAAATAAGGCTGATCGTCCGGGGGCGGAACGTATCATCTCGGAATTGCGGCAAACGATGGAGCATCGCAAAACGGAAGAAGGGGGATGGAAAATACCAGTAGTGCCCACAGAGGCCGTTATCAGAAAAAATGTCGACAAATTAGCCTGCAAGATTGACAGTTTCACAGACGCCGCCAAGACCAGCGGCTATTTCGAACTGCACCGCCGTAGACAGATTAGGAAACAAATAATAAGCGTTCTGCAGAATCGTTTCCAGAGAGAATTAGTTAAACGACTGGAACATGAAGTAGAATTTGACCGAATTATTGACGAAATCGCTAATGGTCACGTCGATCCATACTCGGCCGGTGATGAACTCTACCGGAAATTTTCAACTGGGAAGTGAAAACCATTATAGCGGTGGTTATTTCTTTGATTTTCAACTTCTCTATGCTAAATGACTTTTAAGCATTATTAATTACGAAAGTTAATAAAAATTGGTGCATCGGGAAGATTCCTGTCTTATCATCCCGCTTCAGAACTTGCGAATCAGTAGTGGGTTAGTTATCTTAAATGCCTAAATTATGAGATGGAGTAGATAGAATATGTTTGGAAAGAAATTCTTAGATAAGCTTAAAGAACATCGAAGCCAATGGAATCGGGCAACTGAAAGATTCCGCAACAAAAAATCACGCCCGCGCTTCTTTACTATTTCTTCAGTTGATATTAACGAGCTGTATGATCCTAACGATATCAAAAAAGCCGAAAACAACGAGTATTTCTGGGACAATATCGGTTTTCCCGGTGAGTTTCCATACACTCGCGGTGTGCACAATACCATGTACCGAACGCGTCTGTGGACTATGCGGCAGTTTGCCGGAATGGGTAACCCCAAGCAGACTAACGAACGGTTTCACTATATTCTAAAACATGGCGGTACCGGTCTTTCGACTGCTTTTGATTTGCCAACCCTTATGGGTTATGATTCCGATCATTCTCGTTCGCTTGGTGAGGTTGGTAAGTGCGGTGTGGCGGTTGATACACTGGCAGATATGGAGATTATCTTCGACGGTATAGACCTGTCGAAAGTCTCTACTTCGATGACCATCAACTCGCCTGCCTCTATTTTATTAGCAATGTATCTTGCCGTAGCTGAAAAACAGGGAGTTCCATTTGAACAAGTAACAGGTACACTCCAGAATGATATTCTCAAAGAATACATTGCACAGAAGGAATTTATTTTTCCCCCAATACCATCCATACGGCTTATTACCGATATGATGGACTACTGCTCGAAGCATGTTCCGCGGTGGAACACAATTTCAGTATCCGGCTATCACATTCGCGAAGCTGGAGCTACTGCCGTGCAGGAATTAGCTTTCACTCTGGCGGATGGTTTCCAGTATGTCGAGTCGGCTATTGAAGATGGTCAGGATGTTGACGATTTCGCACCGCGTATATCATATTTCTTCAATGCTCACAGTGATTTCTTCGAGGAAATCTGCAAATACCGCGCTGCACGCCGCATTTATGCAAAACGGATGCGCTACAAATATGGTGCAAAAAATCCAAAATCGTGGTTGTTGCGGTTCCATACACAGACAGCCGGTTGCTCGTTGACTGCTCAGCAACCCGAGAACAATATCGTGCGTGTAGCTCTGCAGGGGCTTAGCGGTGTCCTTGGAGGAACGCAGTCACTGCATACAAACTCAATGGATGAAACTCTCGCTCTGCCGTCAGAGAAAGCGGTCACAATTGCGCTGCGCACACAGCAGATAATTGCTTATGAAACCGGTGTTGCCAACACGGTCGATCCGCTTGCAGGATCGTACTTTGTCGAGAACCTTACCGATCAGATGGAAGCCGAGGCGGAGAAATATTTTGATGAAATCGAACATCGCGGCGGCGTATTACAGTGCATTGAGGATGGTTTCTTCCAGCAGGAGATAGCCCGCGCCGCCTATAGGCACCAGCGGGAATTGGAGAAAAAAGAACGCACCATCGTTGGTGTTAATGATTTCATAATGGACGATGAGAAGATAGAGATTCCTGTTCTAAGGATTGACAAGCATGTCGAGCGCGACCAAAGCGCATTTGTGAAAAAAATTCGTGCTGAGCGTGACAACGGTGCTGTACAGGCAACTTTGGCAAAATTGCGCGAGGTTGCCCGCGGTGATGGCAACACATTTGAGGTGCTGTTGGAGTGTAGCCGTGCGTATGTTTCGGTGGGTGAGATGTGTGATGTCCTGCGCGAGGAGTGGGGCGAATATGTGGAGACAGCGGCCGCAATGCGACCGAGTTAGGGGAAGTATTTTTAGTGTATTATGACCAATTGATATAGAGATAAACCATGAACGAACAAAAAATCAGAGTACTGTTAGCTAAGCCCGGCCTGGATGGCCATGACCGGGGAATCAAAGTCATTGCCGCCGCGTTTCGTGATGCCGGTATGGAAGTTATTTACACCGGTTTGCGGC
>JAYEIF010000150.1:0-2657 GCA_034659895.1 Candidatus Zixiibacteriota bacterium | reverse complement strand
ATGAACGAACAAAAAATCAGAGTACTGTTAGCTAAGCCCGGCCTGGATGGCCATGACCGGGGAATCAAAGTCATTGCCGCCGCGTTTCGTGATGCCGGTATGGAAGTTATTTACACCGGTTTGCGGCAAACACCGGAGATGATTGTCGATGCCGCTGTTCAGGAAGATGTTGATGCCATTGGCATATCGATTCTGTCAGGCGCACACATGACACTGTTTCCGGCAATCTTAGACGAAATGAAAAACAAAGGAGCCGATGATATTCTCCTTTTCGGTGGTGGAATTATCCCCGATGAGGATAAGGACGAACTTGAAAAAATGGGGGTGGCTAAAATTTTTACTCCCGGCGCAACTACTGAAGTGTCAATCGAGTTCCTTCGTAAAGCTGTAAGTGAGAAAAAAACGGATGACAATATAATGTAACTATGGACGTTTGAATAACCAGTTGTTCAATCAATTTGGAGGAAGTATGAACAAAAATATCGATGAACGCCAACAAGTTGTCAGGGATGAGATTAAAGCTTTTGCAGAGAAAGAAATAATCCCCCGCTCGCAGGAACTCGATCAAATGGCTGAGCCGCGCAAATTTCCACGCGACCTGTATGAGAAAATCGCTCAAGCTGGTTTTATTGGCTATGCTATGCCAAAAGAACTGGGAGGACAGGGAAAATCACATTTGGAGTATATCACGCTCGTTGAGGAACTATGCTACTACGATGCCGCTGTTGGTCTGCTGTGTGCGGTTGGCGAACTGGCGACGCACCCGATTATTCATTTTGGTAATGATGAGCAAAAGAAAAAATTCGTCCCCGACTGTGCCAGTGGCAAAGTTGTTCCTGCCTTTGTCCTGACTGAACCGAACGCTGGCAGTGATGCCGCCAATCAGAGCACCGAAGCAGTCGAGACCGATGACGGTTTTGTTCTCAATGGCGAGAAGATTTTCATCATGCACGGCGATGCGGCAGATATCGGCGTCGTTTTCTGCAAGGTGAAAGACAAACCAAAGCTGTCGGCTATCATAGTTGAAGATACCAAACAATCCGGTTGGGATGCACATACCCTTAAAAACAAGATGGGGATGCGAGCTGCCACTACCGGTAGAATATTTCTAAAGGATGTCAAGGCTCCAAAAGAAAATGTGCTGGGTGATTTCGGCAGAGGTTTTCGCTATGCAATGACAACGCTTGACAGTGCTCGTATTGGTGTTGCCGCCCAAAGTGTTGGTGTTGCTCAAAGAGCGCTTGATGAATCAGTCGCCTATGCCAAAAAACGAATCGCTTTCGGTGCGCCCATTGCTAAATTGCAGGCAATCCAGTGGATGATTGCCGACATGGCAACTCGCGTGGCTGCGGCACGTGCTCTGACATACAAGGCAGCGCAAATGCAGGATACCGGTGAACGCTTTGGATTGGATGCCGCTATGGCAAAACTGTATGCTTCTGAGGCGGCAGGTTTTTGCGTTGACCGCGCTATGCAGATTCATGCCGGCTATGGTTACATTGGCGAGTTTTCAATTATCGAGAAGTTGTATCGCGACCAGCGAGTGCTTGAAATCTACGAAGGCACATCAGAAGTCCAGCGTCTGGTAATTGCCGGTAATGTTATTGGCCGATGAAATTAGGTGAATTTGAAATAGACTCCTTCGTCGAGTATGAATTTAAGCTCGACGGAGGAGGTATGTTTGGGGTTGTCCCGAAGAAAATCTGGAATAGACTCATACCAGCCGATGAGAATAACCTCATTCCGATGGTTACAAGGCTGTTTGTACTTCGAGCGCATGGGAAAGTGATGATTTTTGATATTGGACTTGGTGATACTCTGAGTGATCAGGAGAAGAAAATCTATGGCATTCATAGTGAGTCGATGCTCGAATCAGGTTTGCAAGGATTGGGGCTAACTGTAAACGATATTGATTATGTTATCCTGAGTCATCTGCATACAGACCACGCCGGAGGAGCAGTAAAAAAAGAAGGCGATAAGTTTGTTCCACGCTTTCCCAATGCGAAGCACATTATTGACAGAAGAGAATGGTCGGAAGCTTGTAACCCAAATGAACGCACAAGTGCGGTCTATATTCCGGCACGTTACCAAGCACTGGAGGATACTGGCAGGGTGGAGTTGATTGACCCTGATATAGAATTATTCCCCGGTATCAGAGCGGTTCATACCGGCGGACACACAATCGGTCATTTTGGTTTGCAGATTGAATCCGGCGGGGAACAATTATGGTACTACGCTGATATTTTCTGTACTTCAGCACATATACCGGTGCCGTATGTTCCCGCAACCGATTTGTATCCACTGAAAACGATGGAAGTAAAGCGGCGAGCATTGCCGGAAATTGTAAACGATGGCGTAATTGTGGCATTTGATCATGACGTCAATATGCCCTTTGGGCGCGTGAAACAGGAAGGGAAGAAAATAAAGGTGAAAGCGGTTGATGAATAGGCTGGATGGCACACAGTTTGAGGCTTGTTGAAAAATGTTTTTATACCTGAGCACTAATAGGTTTGTCATGCCAGCGAAAGGGCTTGTTGAAAAAGTCCAAGATGTCTTTCAATACCCTTCGACTCCGCTCAGGGTGACTTGAAAGACAATGACTTACAATTTGTCATGCTGAGCGGAGTCGAAGCATGTTCCTAAAAGTATAGGTTTAT
>JAYEIF010000149.1:0-2366 GCA_034659895.1 Candidatus Zixiibacteriota bacterium | reverse complement strand
GCAGCGGGGCTTGTCTCCGCCCTGCCTGTCGCAGACAGGTGTGTGTATAGAAACGGGCGACACAAGGCCGCCCGCTACGCGAATTTGAGATTATGGTACATAATAACTAATTATTCAACAAGCCCTACTATACACACAAAGCCACCCGTTACCTGTCCGCTTGACAGGCGGGCGCGCCCGCCAAAGGCGGGGAGATTGTGATACATAATAACAAATTATTCAGTAAGCCCTTACTAAAGAAATTTTTTGTTTTCAAGTTCTTTAAGTTGTTCGATAGAGTTGATCCCCTGCACTTCATCGGCGTTTTCACAAGTTACCACCCCCACACGTAGCCCCTTGTTGTGCATAATCTTAACTGTATCAGTCAAGTAGTATTCCCCCTGAGTGTTGTTGCGATTTACTTCTTTTAGAGCAGTAAACAGCTCTTTGTTGTCAAAACAGAATGTGCCGCTGTTTATCTCATTGATTGCCAAAACGTCCGCTGACGCATCCTTGTGTTCAACAATCTCCTTCAAGATGTCTGTATTTCCCTCTCGAATAATCCGACCATAGCCGGTCGCATCATCGAAAATTGCCGACATACAGGTTGCTGACGCCTTAACTTTTCGGTGCATCTCGAACAGGTGATTGATGGATTGCTTTGAGAGAAAAGGCACATCGCCAGCAGCTACTAATGTTACACCGTCAAAATCTGCCAACTGATTAGCAGTCATCTGAACGGCATGACCTGTTCCAAGTTGCTCTCGCTGCCAGGCAAACTCAACTGGATATTTGGAAAGCGTCTGCTGTACGAGTTCTCCTTTGTGACCAATTACTACTATTATTCTGTCAAAATCCATCAAAGTAAGAGTGCTAAGAACAAACTCTATCATGGGGCGGCCATTAATCTTGTGCAGAACTTTGGGCAAATCAGATTTCATACGTTTGCCCTTGCCAGCTGCAAGAATTATCGCTGCTTTTTTCTCAGACATTTGTTTTACCGATTTTCGTATAAGTTTTTACCGGAAGAAGTATTTCAATCAAATTAGACTGGTCGGTTGTTGCTGTCAACATAGACAATAGCTGGTTTGAAATCAGCAGCCTCGGATTTATCCATACCACCATAGGCAATAATGATTATTAAATCACCGATCGAACCTTTTCGTGCCGCAGCGCCATTGAGAGCTATAACACCGCTACCAGCCTCGCCTTCAATAACATAAGTCTCAAACCGCTCGCCATTGGAAATGTTAGCTATCTGAACTTTCTCGTATGGAATAAGATCAGCGGCTTTTATCAAATCGGAATCGATTGTGATAGAGCCGACATAGTTAAGATTTGCATCTGTTATCGTAGCTCGATGAATCTTGGATTTACAAACAGTTAAAAGCATATTTCAAAAACACCTATTTCTATTATTACAATAAAATATACACAAAAAAGACAAACCGTCAAGGAGTTTTAGAACATTACCCTTCTCATTAATACAGCCTTCATTCTAAGGACTTTTACCGCTACTGCCAGTTTCTAATTCGGTTGAGCCAACTGATATTATCTGACAACGGAAATATACCGTCTTTAAGCATGAATCTGAACCCAATTACGAGCTGGGAATATCTCCAGCTCCTCGGTAATATCGTCAATAGCACGAACAAGATTCTTCCAACTAACCAGACGCTTAGCCTTGTTGGGCAGCAACCAGCGATACTCGATATTCTCCTCAGATAATACGATTTTAGCATCTTCTTCAAGGTCAGCGACAATAAGCGGAAGAATCCAGATTTTGTCATTCTCAGGTTCATAAAACTGGATAATATATTCAGTCGCCCACATGTTGCTGGGAGCAAGACCGATTTCTTCTTGCATCTCACGCTCTACACACTGAGCAATGGTTTCATTTCCTCTCTTACCTCCTGTAATAAACCCCCAGAAATTACCATACGACTCATTTGGGCTTCTCTTTAGTAGTAAATACTTCCACCCATCTGGATCTTTCTTTATCACTGCGATATTTACGCCGGGAGATTCAATGCCGATATTTTTGTGTTGCACCATAATAATTGTTCCTGTAACTACTAATTTTCAATCTTCATTATTTTATCTTAATGTATTCGAGAATAGTATAATATCAAGCACAAATTTCTGGAGTGGCTACCATCGAAAAGGCATCTAAAATATAATACATTGAATAATAATGGGTAAGGGAAATATATAAATAGGGTCTGCTGAATAATTAGTTATTATGTACCACAATCTCAAGTTCGCGCCCGCCTGTCAAGCGGACAGGTAGCGGGCGGCCTTGTGCTGAAAGTGCGCCGTGGCGTGTCGCCCGTTTCTATACACACACCTGTCTGCGACAGGCAGGGCGGAGACAAGCCCCGCTGCTA
>JAYEIF010000148.1:0-12237 GCA_034659895.1 Candidatus Zixiibacteriota bacterium | reverse complement strand
TAATTTTAGATTAAGAGTGTCATTAGGCGAATCCAATTCGCTTGGTGTAAAAAAATAATAACCTTGAAAAACATTTTTATTAAATTTATTAGGCGCGTTACCATTCCAAAACTGGCTTGTGTCTCTAAAAGGATGCACAACCGGCAATAATTCAAAACCTTTTAATGGGTCACCACCTCCGATATAATTCTCATTATAATGTTTCATTTGTTTAAGAAGTTGTTCTCCTTCTGTTTGAGCAACTCTTGGGTCCTGAATAGTTTTGTCAAAAGTGTAACTATACCTTCCATTTTTCCTATTAAAGGCAAATATTTTATTATAATTGTTTAAATCTAGAAGAGCAAAACCAAAACCTAGTTTGGGATGACTAACATGTCCTGTTCCATATTTTAAGACAGACACAAAAAAATCATCATTAAGAGCAAGATCGTATGGATGGTATGCTCCCCAGAACATAACAAAAGGGACAATCTCTTTTTTTAGATTTTCAATATAAGTATTTTTTATTCCTACCTCATTACTTAATCCTGCAAGACCTTTATTAATAAGGATATCTACAGAATCAGAATTATTAAAATCTAAATTGTCAAGAGCTGTGAAATTTACCCATTCAGGAGAACCTTTTCCTGCAGCATTACTAAGTTCTTCCATTTTAGCATGTGCAACTCTGTAATATGCTGCTTCCTCAGTCCACACACTTTTCCCGGGTTTTCTAAACTCATCCAACCAACTTTGTAAAAAAGGACTTTCAAATGTTCTGTGTTTTTGTGTTGTGGGAGATATGTAATTCCCTTGTTCATCTTTTATCATATATGGATTAGTTAAACATCCTCCTGCACTAAGAATTGTAGATGCAGCTATTGTTGGAACAAGAAGTTTTGTTACAAAACATTTAACCATTTTGCTTACATCAATAAAATCTTTATTAGCCACTATCCTATTGAAATAAAGACGGGATCATATCAAGAGTTGTGTAAATTACCACGTATTTTATTCAAGTTTTTAGCATTAAACGACAGGGTAACTTGATATATTCGTACAATCAAGGCTAAACAAATATAAGCCGACCGCTCAGGGTGAAATAATTGTGGTTGCATATTCCATCAATTTTCGATTGAAATTCTGTCAAATTACACCTTTTATCGACTCGATTTTATCAAAAAACCATAAATTGCACGTTTTCCATGAAAAATATGTTGGAAGGTGAATTTTAATCCTTTATACTTTAATGGATTGTAGGAAAATAAAGGCTGTTCAGTTTTTGATCAGTAAGCCGATAAAAAATAGGAGAAATGAATTATTGTGAATTGGCCAATTCTTATGACCGGCGCCGAGGGCGGCAGCGGTGGAATGTTTACACTGGTATGGTTTGGATTGATATTCGTCCTGATGTACCTGTTGTTAATCCGCCCTCAGAGAAAAAAGCAGAAAGCGCATGATGCTCTTCTGCAACAGTTAAAGAAAGGTGATAAAGTTATAACTAATGGTGGTATGTTTGGTACCATTTTTGCCATTGATGAAGAGCGCAACATAATAGTGCTTAAAATAGGCGATAATACCAAACTTGAATTTTTGAAGTCCTCAATAGCCACCAAAGTTGACAAATGAGATTAGCTTAAGGAGTTACTGTGGCTGAGCGACCGATCGTTATCTATGGCGATCCGGTATTACGGAAAGTTTGTGAACCGGTTGATAAAATCAACCAGGGAACCAAAGATTTGGTGTCGGATTTAACGGACACCTTAAAAAAAGCTAAAGGTTTGGGGTTAGCTGCACCTCAGATAGGTGTATTGAAGCGTGTTTTTATACTGGATTTATCAGCAATAGACATTACCGCTTCCATAAAAGTTTTTATTAACCCGGAAATATTGGAAACAAGCGAAGAGGAAACAGAAATTGAAGAAGGATGCTTATCATTTCCGGAATTGTACCAAAAGATTTTTCGCCCCGCAAAAGTTAAAGTGCGAGCAATGGATTTAGATGGCACTCAATTTGAGTATTGGGCTGATGCTATAGAAGCCAGAGCCATACTACATGAATCTGACCATCTTGAGGGAGTGCTATTCATTGATCGCATGTCGTATTTGACGAAGACGATGATAAGAGGTCGTCTGAAAAAGATAAAAAAAGTTCCCTGAAAACCGCTTCACATTTCAGCATCGGTTTTTTCGTCCAGATACGGACGCTCATCACCACAATAGACATTACCTATGAGACTTGTTTTCATGGGCACGCCGGAGTTTGCATGTAAACCTCTGGTCAGCCTTATTGAAAGTCATCATGAGCTTTTGGCAGTAGTGACAGGTCGAGATAAACCAGTACGGCGAGGAAATAAAACACAACCTACAGCTGTATGCAGGGAAGCTCTTGACCATAGTTTGACTGTGTTCAAACCAAGATCGCTAAAAGACAAAGAGCTGTATAAATCTCTTGAGAGACTTAAACCGGACATGTTTATAGTAATAGCATTCAAGATTCTTCCCAGAAAATTGTTCACACTGCCTCGTTTGGGATCAATTAACATTCATGGCTCCCTGCTGCCAAAGTATCGCGGTGCTGCTCCTATCAACTGGGCATTAATAAATGGCGAGAAGGAAACCGGACTCACAAGCTTTTTGCTTAACGACAAAGTAGATACTGGTGATATTGTATTGCAGGAAAAAGTTGCAATCGGTGATGAGGAAACCTTCGATTCTCTGTATGCACGGCTATCTGAAAAGTGCGGGATGTTTTTGCTGAAAACACTCGAAAAATTAGAGGATAAGAACTTCAGACCTATAGTTCAGAACCATTCCAAAATTAGCCCAGCCCCCAAAATTACGCCTGAAAATTCCATGATTGATTTCGGGTTTCCAGCAAGGAACGTATTCAACTTTGTGCGTGGATTATCATCAATACCAGGCGCATACACTTTCTTCCGCGGTACGAGAGTCAAAATCCTCGGTTGTGCTATCGTTGAGAATGACAGTGATAAAGAAACGGGCTCACAGCCTAAGCCCGGCACAATCATTCCACACAAGAAGAAACTACTGATCCAATGTGCAGAATCAGTGATTGAAGTAACAAAAATTATGCCGCAGGGCAAAAAAACAATGGATGGCGGGTCGTTTGTCAATGGCTACCACCCTACTGAAGGGGAATGTTTCGGTGAAATACCGAAACAAACCAATAGCAAATTATGAAAAAAGAGATTCTAATTAACTCAACAGAGTATGAACGCCGTGTTGCTATAATCGAAGACGATAGACTTGTAGAATTACAAGTGGAACGTCCTGACAGCGACCGCATGGTTGGTGATATCTACAACGGCATAATCAGAACTGTCCTGCCGGGAATGCAGGCGGCATTTGTAGATATTGGCTTACCACGCGCAGCCTACCTGCACTCTTCGGATATCGGTAAGGATTATGGAGAATCCTACGATCCTGATGATGAAGAGGAAGCGCCTGTAGATATAGTTCGTAAACGACGCCGTGAAAAAATTGAGTCGGTTCTGAAAAAAAATCAGGAGATTTTAGTTCAGGTTATCAAGGAACCGATTTCTACCAAAGGCCCAAGGATATCCTCAGAGATATCCATACCAGGCCGATACACCGTACTTGTTCCCGATGATGACCACATTCGAATGTCTAAACGAATCACCAATTGGTCAGAACGACGACGGCTGAAAAAAGCCGCCACCCCAGTACGACCGGAAGGTTTTGGACTTATTATCCGAACCGAGGCTGAAGGCAAACAGGAACGTGATCTACGAGCGGATATCAAACGCGGGCTAAAACTTTGGAGTAAACTTAAAAAGAAAACTGATAATACACCGGCGCCGACTTTGATTCACAAAGAAGCGGATATGGTTGTGTCTATGATTCGAGATATTTTTACCGACGATGTCGAACGCGTTCTGATTGATAACAAAGCCGATTACAAAAGAGTTATAAGTTTCACACGACAAGTTATGCCACATTTGAAAGACCGTGTTGAGCTCTATAAAGATGCTCAACCACTGTTTGACCTGTACGATCTGGAACCTGAGATTGACCGAATGATGGATAACAAGGTATGGATTCACAAAGGCGCATATCTTATCATAGACCAGACTGAGGCTATGGTTACTATCGATGTTAATACCGGTCGTTATGTCGGCACCAGAGATCAAGAAACAACTATTTTCAAAACTAATATCGATGCTGCCAGAGAGATTGCTCGGCAGGTCCGACTTCGTGATATTGGCGGCTTGATTGTCTGCGATTTCATCGATATGCATAACAGAGATAATCGTCGTAAGCTATACGAAGAATTCCAACGATTCTTTCAGCCCGATCGTGCAAAAGGAGCGATTAATCCAGTTACTGAATTCGGCCTGGTGGAAATGACGCGGGAACGAGTGCGACCATCACACTTGCAAGCTTTGTCAGAACCTTGCCCTGTCTGTGGCGGGAGTGGACGTATAGTATCAAAAGAAACTATGGCAACTAAGATTGAGCGTTGGTTTCTACGTGCCAAAGCAGGAGAGAAATACCATCGTTTCAACTTAGCGATTAGTCCACATCTGGCAGAAATAATGACGGACAACGACACTAACCGAATCGCTCGCCTTATGAAAATTCACAAATTCAAAATCAACGTGGTACGAGATACAACTATATCAGTTCAAGAATATCATGTATACGATGCCGCAACCAACATGAACATAACCGAGGAATATCTGGCCAAATAAGGCTTGCTGGAGAGAGAACAGTACAAATATCACTATTGTTTGATGCTTACCAAAACGACTTGCCCCCCAAGCTATTAGTACTTGTTAAATCCTTCCGGTAAATCAGAAGATTTAGCATTGTCAGCACTCTTGATATCGTCATCCCATCGATCGGATGAACTGGTGATTCCTTTAACTCGCAGATCAAAATCATCTGAGTTGCTTGCATTGATCATTGCTTCTTCAAAAGAAATCATTCCATGTTTGTACAATTTCATAATTGACTGATCAAAGGTCTGCATACCGTATTGCACAGCGCCCTGCTCTATCAATTCATTGATTTCTGTCCACTTTTCTGGATCCATTATGGACTCACGAATAGCTGCCGTGTTTACCAATACTTCCACTGCCGGCACTCTGCCTGATTTATCACTGCGAGAAATAAGCCGCTGGCATACAATAGCTTTAAGTGTTCCGCCCAACAATAATCTAATCTGCTGATGTTGATGTGGAGGAAAGAACGATATAATACGACTTATAGTTTCAAGGGCATCCATAGTATGAAGGGTTGTGAGCACAAGATGACCGGTATCTGCCGCAGTTAGCGCAATAGACATTGTTTCAAGATCACGAATCTCGCCTATTAGAATGATATCTGGATCCTGCCGAAAAGCGTGGCGCAAAGCTGAGGAGAAAGTATCAGTGTCGCCGCCAACTTCGCGTTGTGAGATTATGGATTTATGATCACGATAGATATACTCAATAGGATCTTCAACAGTCAATATGTTGGCTGTCCGATTTGCGTTTATTTCTTCAATCATTGTTGCCAGAGTAGTGGACTTACCCGAACCTGTTGTACCTGTAATAACAACAAGTCCACGTCTGGTCTCAGCCAAGCTTCTGACTACATCAGGAAGGCTCAACTCTTCAAATGTCGGAACCGATACATTGACTGATCTAATAGCAATACCAATTGTTCCGCGCTGACGAAACAAATTGATACGAAAGCGCCCCAATTTTGCCACAGACAGCGCCATATCCATCTCATTTTTACGAAAGAATCTCTCCCGCTGTTTCTCATTAAGCATTTGATTGACAATTTGTTCCATTACTTCAATAGTCAACGGTTCAATCGCAATTTGTTCCAGCTCACCATTAACTCGGAGATGCGGTCGAACTCCCACTCTAAGGTGGAGGTCAGAAGCCTTACGATTAAGCATCTCAACCAACATTTGCTTAAGATTCATCGGATATCCTTTTCCAATAAATGGTAACTTCAGTCCGGTTCAATTAGGAACATTGTCTGTCCAAATTCAACCGGTTCCGCATTCTGAACTAAAATTTTAGCAACTCGTCCATTAACTTCGGACTCGATTTCGTTCATAAGTTTCATCGCTTCAACAATACAGACAACCTGCCCTATGTGGATTTTTTGATTAGGTGCCACATATGGGTCGGCATCGGGAGCTGACGCAGTATAGAACGTTCCCACCATTGGAGCCTTGATAGGAAGCAGATTCTCTGTGCCCTCAACCTCTGATATACTTTTCGGAACATTACCGGAAGAAGTTGAGGTCGAATTTGAAGACGGTGGTACATCTACAGATGGAGAAGTCATATGCTGCATTACTACAGGTTCGGTACTGTGTCCATCAGCCGAAGCGCTTACTCGTTGGACAATTTTAATCTTGCGACCCCAACTGGAAATTTCCAGTGAATCAATATCTGAGTCCTCAACAAGTCGAATCAACCTTTGAATATATTTCTCATTCATAACTCTAAACCTCAATGAAAATTAATGCCTTAACGGTATGCTAAACCGTTAATTGGTACTCAATCCTCGGTATAATTGAAGTTTTCCATTTCAAAACATACCTCTCCTACTATTATTGAACCCAAGTACAGGTAACCGAACCAACTTAATAGCCGCTTTGCAGTATCCCAATCTTTCTCAAAAAATACAATTCCACTCTTACAACTCCAACAAGTTTTTTGGGGTCTGGTTAAGCACACGACCGCCTGTTCGAGTAACAACCACATCATCTTCAATCCGCACTCCACCCCATCCGGAGATATAGATTCCAGGCTCAACAGTAACAACCTCATTAGCGATTAGCTTATCCTCTGACAACGGTGACAATCGAGGGCCAATGTGGACAAAATAACCAATCCCATGACCTGTACCGTGGCCAAAGTATTTGCCAAAACCAGCTCGTGTAATTATTTTTCGACAGACATCATCGACAGCCTTGCCGCTGACCCCTGCCTTTACCTTGCGAATTCCTGCTTTCTGAGCACGTAATACGATATTATATATTTTCTTCTGACGCTGTGAAGCCTTTCCGACTACCACCGTCCGAGTAATATCGGAAACATATCCATTGTAAGTAGCACCGAAATCAAACGTAACAAAATCGCCTTTTTGAATCTTTTTTAGCGAAGGCATACCATGAGGTAATGCCGACCGATATCCCGATGCGACTATAGTCTCAAAGGCTGTAACTTCCGAACCAAGCATTAACATCTGATATTCAAGCTCCGCCGCTGCTTCGCGCTCAAGTACACCGGGTTGCAACATAGCTAACATACGTTCAAAAGCTTTATCAGATATTTCCACCGCCTTGGCAATATTGTTTAGCTCTATCGTTTCTTTCACCCAGCCAAGATCTGCAATTACGTCTCCACCTTTGGTGAACAAAACTTCCGGCCAGACCTGATGAAACTTGCTTTGCATTTCTACTGTCAAACGTGTGGTATCTATACCATACCGATTATTTTTTGGAGCCAGATGCTGGAAATCTTTTAGCGCATTGATAGGATCACCTGGAACAATATGAACCCGAGCTCCTTTGACTTCCTTTTTGCATTGATTTTCATAGCGGAAATCTGTAAAAAAATCGGCTCTCTTCGAACCAACCACAAGAACACCAGTAGAGCCTGAAAAACCAATCAGGTAACGCAGCAAACTGGCGCGCTTCTCCATCCAGTCAAATTGAGTAATGATAAGACCATCAAGGTTGTCTTTCTTTAGTTTCTTTTGAAGTGCATTAATTCTATTTACTGACATTTCACAATTCCTTTGTTTTTATTTGTTGTTCAGCTTTTATCAATTTTTCTTCCAAACGCAAGTTGTTAGTCTTTTCCAACAGGCTTCTAAACACCCGTGACGCCAGACGTGAATGTCCCTGCGACAGATACAGATCACCCATAGTCTCTGTATAAAAAGGTATTTCTCGCAGCGGTTTTCTTTTGTCTTCAATTTTCGATTCAGAGCTATGCCTAAGCATCACAGTTCGGGTTGTCTTCTTGCTTTTTATCTTCAATGACAACCATAGTCCACGGCAGTCTGGATCAATCTCCAGAACACGCTGATAATTGGCTAACGCGGTAACTTTGTCACCTGCTGCAAATTTAATATCACCGAGATATTTGAGAGCAACCAGATTCTCAGGATCAATACTCAACACGCTGTGGAATTGTTCTGCGGCCAGATCAATCTGTCCCGTATAATATAGAGATTTCGCATAGATTAGTCTCCCGGAAACCAAGTGAGGCGATTCATTGAGAAACTCCCGACAAATTTCTACTGCGCGTGAATACTTGCGTTCTGCAAAACATTTGCCAGCACGAGCAGGCCAATACCCCTGCTTATTAAGTTGATCTACCAGTGGTTCTGAACCTGTATCGGACAAATCAAACATGATATTTAAGTTATGACCTAAGTGATTCAAATGCAAGTTATGATATTGTTTTCGTCCCCTCAGATTTATACTCAGTTTTCCCTTATACGCTTGAGTATATCACTGGTAGATCGCCCTTTGGTCAAACGAATGCGCTGGATCTTCCCTCCATAAGACTTGACAAACTGCGCTCCTACAATCTCCGATAGCTTATAGTCAGCACCCTTGACTAATACATCTGGCTCGATTGATTTTATCAATTTTTCCGGAGTATCTTCGCCAAAAACAACAACGTAATCAACAGCTTTCAATGCCAGAAGAACAGCTGCGCGATCCTGTTGTCTTTGCAGTGGTCGCGGAGTTCCTTTTAATCTTCGCACGGAAGCATCACTATTCAAGCCCACAATAAGAATATCGCCAAATTCCTTAGCCTTAGCTAAATATTCAACATGTCCCCGGTGCAAAATATCAAAGACGCCGTTGGTGAATACAATCGCCTGATGTTTGCGTTTTAGCCCGCTAATCAAAGATGGGACTTTAGAGCGAGAAATGAGGTTTCCGGAAATCATAATTATCAAACGGCAAAATGAGATTTATTGACCTTAAACAACTGGATTACGTCCCAATTATCATTGTTTCCGGATTCCAGTTTTTGATATTGCGTTGAAGTTCCTTGCTCAATTGTAATTTCGTTACAGTAGCGGTGCCGACCTCAGCTACTGTAAGCCCACCTCCCGCATTAGCTACAATTGCCCCTTCGGTCAAATTTGCTCCAGCGCAAACGGCCGATACGAACAATGCAATAACAGTATCACCAGCACCGGTAACATCATAAACCTTGCGTGCAAAAGTAGGAATATGAGTTGGTTTTACTCCTGCCTGATACAGTGACATTCCATCCGCCCCGCGCGTTATGAGTATTGATTTCACTTCGAGCTGTTTTAGAAGCCCGTGACCTACCTCATCAAGATCGGCTATAGAAGAAATGCGACGTCCGTAGGCAAAACCAGCTTCATTGTGGTTCGGAGTAATCAAGGAAACTTTTCGATAATTAGGGAAACGCGACTCATTCGGATCAACGCCCACAAAAATATCTTTCTCTTTACAGACACTGATAACCTTTTCCAACAGAGACGCAGTAACTACACCCTTACCGTAGTCAGAAATGATAACCGCATCGATTTCGTCAGCGACAGAGAGAAACCGCTTATATATTCGAGTTTCGATACTCGAATCAAGTTCATTACTATCTTCTCTATCGGCACGCACTACCTGCTGACTGTGAGCCATTATTCGGGTCTTGATTGTTGTGCGCCGCGAGTCGTCGCTAATGCAATAATCGCTTGAGATGTCATGCTGACTTAGTAGCCTAGATAACTTAGAAGCTGCTTCATCCTGTCCGACTGTGCCCACCAGTATCGGTTCATCGCCAAGCGCCCTGATATTTGCCGCAACATTGGCTGCTCCTCCCAACAAAATCCTGTCGGATGCAATCTCCACCACCGGCACGGGTGCTTCAGGGGATATGCGATTAACCGATCCAAAAAGGTACTCGTCTAACATAATATCACCAAGAATCATCACCTTAGCGTGACCAATCCTCGAGGAAATACTTTCAAATCGTTCTGGGTCCAGTGACACGGGCTTTTCTCCACATTTTGGGTCGCCGATTATAAAATTCTGTCGGCTTTTACTTTTACTTGAGCTATTAATATATTAAATTGATACAATTAAGACAAGAATCTTTAACGGAGTTAAAAGGAGAATTAAATATGCAACCTAGTCCTCAACAACAACAACAGCAAATAGGTGTGCAACTGGACGAGAAAATTGCTGAAGGGATATATGCTAATCTGGCTTTAATCCTGCATTCACCAACAGAAATCATCATTGACTTTGCCAGACTTATGCCTCGTGCGCCCAAAGCCAAAGTGCTTTCGCGGATTATCATGACCCCTATGCATGCCAAAATACTTCACAAAACACTATCAGAAAATATCGAAAAATTCGAGAGCCAATACGGAGAAATAAAAATTCACGGCGGGCAACATCAGATTTCAAAAAACATAGGATTTGAATCCGCAACCGATCGAGACACGGAGGAAAAATGACAAAAGGATACTTCGCTTTCATTTTGCACGGACATCTCCCCTATGTCCTGTCACACGGACGCTGGCCACACGGAACAGACTGGCTCAGTGAAGCAACTGCTGAAACATATATACCGGTAATACAAGCTCTTGACGAATTGGTCTCTGAGGGTCGTTCACCCAAATTGACTATGGGACTTTCTCCAATTCTTTGTGAGCAGTTATCCGACAACTCGTTCAAGGATGAGTTTATCACCTACCTTCAGCAGAAGATTGAAGCTGCCCAGCATGACGCCGAGGAGTTTTACAAATATGGACAAAAGGGAATGCTATCCATGGCTAAATACTGGGAGACATTCTATGGTCAAACCATGGAACGCTTCGAACAGTTTGGCCGCAGTATTCTTCCTGAATTTCGCCGTTTGCAAGACAGCGGTGAGCTTGAGATAATCACATGCGGCGCTACACATGGTTACTATCCTCTACTGTCGCGGGACGAATCTTTACAGGCTCAAACAAAAATGGCGGTAAAAAATTACCGACATCACTTTGGATGTTCTCCCAGAGGATTGTGGCTTCCCGAATGCGCCTACCGCCCTCGCTATGATTGGATGCCGCCAGTTCCGATTGAGGGCCAATCCGGCAGTTATTCGCGCAAGGGAGTTGACGAATTCCTTTCCGAAAACGGGATTGATTTCTTTATCATCGACTCCGTATTACTGAAAGGTGGCAAATCATTAGGAGTGTATATCGATCGCTTCGACGCTCTCAAACTCCTCTGGGGACAATTTGAAAAACAATATCAACCAAGAGATGAAGATACAAAAAAGACTCCGCGAGAAGTTTACCTTATTTCCAGCACACCTGAAGGCAAGAAACCGACCGCCATATTCACACGCGACCCCGAAACCGGGCTTCTGGTGTGGTCCGGTGAGCATGGTTATCCCGGCGATGGTAACTACCTCGATTTCCATAAGAAGCGATTCCCCGGAGGACATCGCTATTGGGCAGTAACTTCATCCAAAGCCGACCTTGCAGACAAGATTGAGTATGACCGCAACAGAGCCATGCAGCGAATTCCGGAAAATGCCAGCCACTATGCCGATAAAATCGAAGAAGCGCTTTTAAGCTACTATGAATCATCAGGGAAAGCCGGTATTCTGACAGCTCCTTACGATGCTGAATTGTTTGGACACTGGTGGTTTGAAGGACCTGAGTTTCTCAAACATTCTCTAAAAAACATTGAAGACAACCAGTCAGTGGAGTTGACATTCCTTTCCGAGCATCTCGATCGTACCAAACCATCCAAGGTAATCTCAATTCCCGAGGGAAGCTGGGGACAGGGAAATCATCACTATATTTGGCTGAACAAAGATAACGAGTGGACATGGAAGCACATCTACGAATCCGAAAAAAAGATGAGCGAACTTGCCCGCTACTGGGTGGAACATCCGAAACAGCAAGACGACAAACTGGAAGAAATGCTCAAACAGTTGGCTCGTGAGCTTATGCTAATGTCAGCATCAGACTGGCAGTTCCTCATTTCCACATGGGCGGCTCGCGACTACGCCGAACTTCGTTTATCAGAACATTACGAGGATTTCAAACGTCTAGCTAAGATGACAGCTAAAAAGATGGATGGGCAGTCTCTTGATGCCGGTGATGAACAATTCTTTGTTGACTGTCAAGAACGCAATCGAATTTTTGATGATATTGAAATAGAGTGGTTCGCTAAAGTAGAATACCCTGCATAGTGAAAGCATATAAATAGAGT
>JAYEIF010000147.1:0-12242 GCA_034659895.1 Candidatus Zixiibacteriota bacterium | reverse complement strand
GAGATTGTGGTACATAATAACTAATTATTCAACAAGCCCAAATTATCATTATCAAATGAAGTTTACCCTGAGCAGATAAAGTCATCCGAAAGAAACTTCATCCTGAGCGGAGTCGAAGGATGACAAGCATAAGACTCCACTTTACGAGATCGTGAGTCGTGCGTGTTTTCTCTGCCAGAAGTAGATACCAAGACCAACCAGAAACAGAAAAACAGAGACCACTTCGTTGTAAGTTGGTTCAATTCCCCACAAGGAGAAGTACATTGCTTTTTCATAGAAACGGACGTACTCTATCGCAAATCGGAACACTGCTTCGACCATAAAAAGCAGTGCTACCAACTGTCCCACAAAAGCTCGTCGTTTCATCATAAAATGCAGTAGAATAAAAATAATGACGCCGTATAGAGAACTATAAAGTTGTGCGGGATGAATGGCTGCGTCTTGATATATATGGTAAGGGATTGATCCTTCCGGAAAGGAGACTCCCCATGGTAGTTTGGTGGGTGTACCGAAACAGCAACCGTTGAAAAAGCAACCAATGCGTGTAATTGCCAAACCAATTCCCAGTGTTGGAGAAAAGAAATCAAAGGTGTCAAGGATTGACATCCGTTTCCATCGAGCATATATCATGCTACTGGCAATTGCAACCAATATGCCGCCGTATAGATTTAGACCTGCAATTCCAAAATTATCCGAGCCAAAGGGGTTAAACGACGCCGTCCAATTTCCGCTGAACTCACTGAGATGAAACAGAACATAAAACAGCCTAGCCCCAATTACACCTCCAAAAATCATGATGTAAGCAATGTTCATAAATTGGTTAAAAGGACGCTCATACTTAGTACAAATGTATCTGATGTATAGTATTCCCGCAAAAAATGACAAAGCCAGCATAACTCCATACGTACGAATGGTAACAGGCCCGATATTAAACAACTCAGGATGCATAATAAGTCTTTCTCTTTGGCAATAGCCGAGGTTTATCTTGTTCGACCCTGGCATATTTCCAGATTATTAATGTCGCTATCAATCCCAAAATGCCACCAACTATTATATCGGAGACATAGTGAAACCGTCCCCACACAGCGCCAATTCCGATACCAACTACAAGGGCAATTGTTGCCCAAGCTACCCAGCCCCGATAGTAACGGAATGTATACATTAAAAGTACGAACGCAACTCCAAAATGTGATGATGGCATACAACCTCCGTGAACAGCACCTTTGTCAATTATCATTTCAACCAGCGGTCTGAACAAAGAACCTTCAACGGAGTTTTGGTAGAAATTAGCAAAATACCATCGAGGACCTTCAATAGGGTACAAGAAGAATAAAAGGTATGAAAGAAAAAACATCAGAGAGACAGCACTCATTGCACTCTTAACAACTAAATAATCACGGCGAAAATAAATGATAAAAAAGAATACCGGTATCATTAAATAGTAACAAAAATAGCACAAAGAAAATGGTTCGGTCAGCCATGGAGTGAGGAAATTAGTGTCTATGAAAAGTGTTGGATTTATTCCAAATAATGTCTTCTCGAAGGTGCAGAGTTGCCAGTCAAAGTATTGATTAAAGATTAAGGACATCACTCCACCCGTAGTTCGGTAAAAAAAAGTGAACAGCAATATAGGGTAGAGAAGGCGAATGAAGCGGAATAATCCACTACGGTTTTCATCAAGGTATCGTATGATTATAGCAACAATAACCATCATGCTGACATAAAAGAGTATTTCATCCCAGTATTCGACAAGTGGCCTTCCTATTAACAGAATTAGTAGCACCATGAAAAGAGAGTATCCAGCAATAAGACGGTCAAACAAATATGATCGGTGTAGAAAATGAGTACTCACGAAAGTTTCTCTCGTGATATTTTATAGGCATCTCCGGCAATAACAAGAACAATTTCACCTTTAATGCTGTGTTCGGAAATAGTTTTTAGAATATCGTTGATAGACCCGCGAAGAAATTGTTCATGCAGTTTGGTTATTTCACGAGCTAAACATGCCTGACGATTGCCGAAAACTGTCTTTATATCGGTAAGACACTTTATGACCCTGTGGGGTGACTCAAAGAAAATAAGCGTGTAAGGAATATCTTGCAGTTTCTTCAGTCTGGTGCGCCGAGCTCCCGATTTATTGGGTAGAAAACCCTCAAAGAAAAATCGATCAGTTGGCAATCCGGAAGCAGTTAGCGCTGGAATGATAGCGCTGGAGCCGGGGAGAGGTACTACTTCGATGCCACTATCAATGGCAGCTCGGACTACTCGGTAAGCCGGATCGGAAACTCCGGGTGATCCAGCATCCGTTATGACAGCAATCGAATTCCCTTCAAGCAGCACATCGATTAATTGAAGTGCACGTGATGATTCGTTAAATTCGTGATAACTTATAAGCTTTTTCTTGAGACCCAACTTTTTCATCAGAGTACCACTGTGACGGGTGTCCTCACACGCTATTGTATTAACATCACTTAGTATTTCTATTGCCCGCCGGGAAATGTCGCCCATGTTTCCTATAGGAGTGGGGACAAGGAATAGTGTTCCTTTCTGATTAGCCAAGTTCCACTCTCAGGTTTGTATTTTTATTTGTCGTGGAATTGGTGGACGATCCAAAGAAGCTATTTCCGGCATTGTCCGTTTGAACCAATTGTGGTTAATCATGGATGTTACTCGTTGGATATCCTCACTTTCAAATCCCTCGTTTGTCAGTGTTTTTAACGACTGGATACCATCGTCAATTATTCTGACAAGGATAGCATCAATCTGTTCATAACTGACACCTATTTCCTTCTCATCCGTCTGTCCCGCCCATAAATCTGCCGATGGAGCTTTGGCAATAATCTCATCAGGGACGCCCAATACATGTGCTATCTGTCGGATTTCTGATTTATACAGCTCACCAGTCGGATTGATTGAACAAGCGGAATCACCATACCAAGTTGTGTAACCAAGGCATATCTCCGTACGGTTGTCGGTTCCCAATACCAATCGATTGGTCTCGGCTGCAATGTCAAAGAGAACAGCCATCCGCTCTCGAGCCATTTTGTTGCCGGCGCGGAGGCGGTTGCCATCATTAATGCTATCGAAATAAGCATCAATCATGAGTGAAATATCTACAGTGCGAAATTCGATATCGAGTTTTTCCGCCATTTTGGAAGCATCGGTTCGAGAGCTTTTAGACGAAAAACGGTACGGCATTGATACTCCAAGAACTTTGTTATTTCCCACAGCTTCTACTGCCAGTGCTGCTGCCACAGAAGAGTCAATTCCACCAGATAATCCTACGACGAATCCTTCCATCCCTGACTGTTGTAAGCTGTCTGTAATAAACTTTGTAATCGATGTTATGACATCAGTTGTGTTTAGCTTACTGATCATTCTAAACCTTCTAAAAATATGTCAGCACAATAAATAATTATACTTTTGTATTCAAGAAAAATAGTTCTTTAATGGTGCCGGAGGCCGGACTCGAACCGGCACGATGTTGCCATCGGGGGATTTTGAGTCCCCTGCGTCTACCACTTTCACCACTCCGGCACAGGTATAACCTGAATACAGGCATTACCTGAATACAGACATTACCTGTTACAGGTATAGCCTGATTCTTAGAAAATTATAAATTATGTCATTAGGTGTTAAAGCGCAAGAGTGTTTTTGTGATTTATTATAATACGGATTGCGCACATAAATGCAAACTAATGCACAATAACACTTTTGATTGCATGTTTTAGAGATATGTGGTAGAGTTGCAGACCACACGGATTTTAACGAGTTTTTTTATTTTCCCTTTCACAGTCCTAATTGTTCATATCAGAAATGTGTTCGATCATCAGAAGTATTATCAGGTGTTAAATTATCATCCTGTCGGTATAAACCTGTCGATGGGTGAAGATGGCAGGTGTCAGTCGGTTGAGTTCCATCAATGAATACTTCATTGCGAACATTGACACATCTATCAGTGGCGATTTCTCCAGATTCCAGGCAGACATTGCAGTGTACTATTCCCTCTGGTTCCTCAAAGTCAAGTACAGGAAGGGAATCATGAGCATCTATCATGAACTCAGTCCAAACAGGCACCCCGTTTTTGGATCCGTCCTGATTCCTTCCAAGCGATAGCTTAGTATCAAATCCTACCCACGCACCTGATGTAATCTGCGGAGTATAGCCAACAAACCAGTTGTCGCAGAAATTATCTGATGTCCCAGTTTTACCACCGGCTGGACGAGTAAAGCCCATCCATTGGGAACGGCGTCCAGTACCTCTCTTGACTACAGATTGCATGAGACTTACCATTATATAAGCTGTCTGAGCTGATAGTACTTCTTCCTTTTCGATAGCACTGTTGTCTTCAACGACCCGGCCATAACGATCCACTATTTTGTGAATCATCCGGTATGGGATGTGTATCCCTTTATTAGGGAAGGTTGAGAAAGCCGATACAAGTTCAATCATTTTTAATTCACATGTGCCAAGAGCGAGCGAAGGATTCGGATATAGCGGTGTAGTGATACCCATACGCTGGGCATAGAAAATAGCTTGTTCAGGCGTGATGTTTAGTATTAGCCGTATTGCGACAAGGTTCCTTGAAAGGCGAATACCATCGCGGAGTGTGATCGGCCCTTTGAATTTATTATCGAAGTTGTGTGGCCGCCATTGCTTAGCGCCAGGAATGTTAAGAACAATAGGGAGGTCATCAATAATATCCGTTGTTTTAAAACCATTGTCAATACAAGCTGTATAAATGAACGGTTTGAATGCAGAGCCAGGTTGCAATCTAGCCTGAACTGCCCTGTTAAATTTTGTTTCCTTAAATGACCGCCCACCGACCATAGCCAAAATATCACCATTGGAATTGTCTATAGCTACGAATGCTCCCTGAACCTTTTTGTATTGTCGTACCGGCCTATCAAACTTGTCAACTGTATCTGGAATCACCTCAGTATAATTTGGATCATCGGGTGGATGACGCCGAGCAATTCTTGCTCGAAGCGAGTCAACTTTCTTATTGATAGCCGCTTCGGCATCTTGCTGAATGCCTACATCAAGAGAAGTAAACACTTTCAAACCGCCTGAATACAAAAAGTTTTCACCATAGCGGTCATAAATATATTGTCGAATTGTCTCAGTAAAGTAAGGAGCAATTCCAGGTTTTTCCTCAGGTGGTGATATAACGAGTCCTTCTGCTGACAGTGAGTCGTATGTTGATTTATCAATACGATCAAATGTATAGTAAGAATATAGTACCCGGTTACGTGCCTTTTTTGCTCGGTCAGGATGATGGAACGGGGAATTTGTGTTTGGTGCTTTGAGCATTCCTATCAAAAGAGCACAGTTGTTTATATTCAGTTCCGAAACAGATTTGGAGAAGAAAGCTTTGGCTGCTGCCGATACTCCATACGCACCTCGACCAAAGTAATACTGGTTAAGATACATTTCGATGATTTCTTCCTTGGAATAAGTTCGCTCAAGCTTAATTGCTGTTAGCGCTTCCTTAAACTTTCGTTCAAAAGTCTGCTTACGGTTGAGAAAAAGCATCCGTGCCAATTGCTGGGTAATAGTTGAAGCTCCAGCAGCTATTCGCCATTTTGCCAAATTTGATACCGCTACCACAAAGACTCTTCGAACATTAATTCCCCAGTGGTCAAAAAATTCCCGATCTTCCGAAGCCAATAACATCTGAACAAGATGTTCAGGAATATCCCGATATGGGGTTAGAACCCGATTCTCACTATAAAATTCCTTAAGGAGAATACCATTACGGTCATAGATTTTCGTTTTCAGGCTTGGTTCGATATTATGGAGTTGTTCAAATGATGGAAGGTCGGATTGATATACTTTGTAGGTTTTATATCCAAGAATTCCAGCCAGAATCAGAGATAACGCCACAAGAACAAGAATACTATTTTGCAGGTACCTGCTTTTGTGACGAGATTGATTTACTACTTTACTCATAACTGTAAATTAGTTCGTTAAAGTCCAGTAAGGTCAAGTTAAAACAACAATTTCAGACTTGTTCTAATACTAATTGTCTGCTTAATTTAATCATGCTTTGTTTTATCCAGATAGCTGTTAAAACTTCTTCAAGATTCAACAGAGTTTATCTTCATATATTATATGTCGATAATTCGATAAAGAAACATATTTTTAGGAGAGAATACATTTGGTAACAAAAGAATCAGTGGACAGTAACTTTGAAAAACAATGGGAGATGATAACCCGCGGCACAGTGGATGTTTTGCCGGAAAACGATTTCAAAGATCTCATAAAAGAGTCTATCGCTAATAATAGCCCGCTTCGAGTCAAGCAGGGGTTTGATCCTACCGCTCCCGACATTCATCTGGGACATACTATTGGTATCCGCAAACTCCGTCAATTTCAGGATTTGGGACATACAATAATTTTGATTGTTGGTGATTATACCGGTATGGTAGGTGATCCATCAGGTCGGTCTGCTACAAGACCTAAACTTAAATATGACATAATAATGAAGAATGCTGAGACATACCAAAAACAATTTTTTAAGATTTTGGACAAGTCTCGGACTGAGATTCGTTACAATGGCGAATGGTTCAAAAAGATGAGTTTCCATGATGTTATGAACCTTGCTATGAAATTCACTGTAGCTCGTTTGCTTGAACGGGATGATTTTGAGAAAAGAATGCGTCGCGGAATTCCGATATCTATCCACGAGCTATTTTATCCTTTGATGCAGGCGTATGATTCAGTTGCAATTAAAGCCGATGTTGAAATTGGCGCTACTGAGCAGAAGTTTAATCTTCTTACTGGACGAACTATACAAGAAGCATACGGTGTAAAACCACAGTGTATTTTGACTATGCCAGTATTAGTAGGAATCGATGGTGAAAAGCGTATGTCTAAATCGCTTGGTAATTATATCGGCATTGACGAATCACCTCGCGAGATATTTGGTAAGACGATGTCGATTCCTGACTCACAGATATTCAATTACTTTGAAATGGCTACGGATGTAGCTTTGGATGAACTTGAGCAAATTAGGCAGCGTCTGTCTCAGCCGGATGTTAACCCTATGGACATCAAAAAAGAACTGGCTGAACATCTGGTTGATATATATAATCCCGCTGGGTCAGGTAGAGTAGCTCGTGAAGAGTTTGAGAGAGTATTCTCCAAGAAGAGGCTACCGGATGATATGCCCGAAGTTGATTTTGCAGATATTGAGAAATGGGAACTAAATCCTGAAAAATTATACCTTGTTGGGCTTATGTCCAAATCAGGGTTAGTTAAATCAAATAGTGAAGCCAGAAAACTCATCAAAGCCGGAGCTGTTTCTCTCAACGGGGAAAAGATTGACGATTTAGGATATGAGTTTGCGTTGGCTGATAATGAGGATATAGTTCTCAAAGTAGGTAAACGAAGATTTTTGAAGCTTCATCGATAAACCGGCTGGCACTTTTGACAATTTTAAGTGTAGCAAACATTGAAGGAGTACTGATTGAGGTTGTGAAGTGATTAGAAGTAAAATAGCTGTTGTTATACTAACCTGCATAATGATGTTTTTAGGCTGTTCCTCCAAAGTGGTTCGAAAGGAATTAGTCAATGTCCACAAACCGGGAAATCAAACGCCAGCGGACACAGTTCAGCTAAAATTGCCAGACACTAAAATTAACAAAATAGCATTCCATTATTTTTCCAATGCAGCCATTTATGAATCTGCAGGATTATTATATCAAGCTGCGGAATATTACAGAAAGGCACTTGAGTATTACCCTGATTCCTATGAGATTCGTTTCTCTCTTGCAAGAGTGCTATATCGGGAGCGGCACTTCGATGATGCTCTGATGGCTTTGGTGCCAATTGAGCCTGAAGACAATTCTATATGGACGCTAAGAGGCACAATTTATCGAGGTTTAGGGAAGAAGGATTCGGCTCATTTCTGCTTCAGACAAGCTGTTAAAGCTGACAGTAACGATGTTACCGGGTATTCTAATCTAATTAACTCATATCATGTGTTGGGTTTCCCTGATTCAGTTGCTTGGGTTTATAAAAATTTGGCGCGTCTTAAGCCCGACAATGAACACATTTGGCATGAACTAGGGGAATTGCAATGGGATCTGGACAAGTCAATAGATGCTAAAGAGTCATTTCGCAAATCGATAGAAATCAATAGCGACTCGACAAATATGGTTGCGATTGTAAGATTTGGGGATCTGTATGCTGAGCAGCATAAGTTAGATTCAGCATTATTTTGGTATCAGCGAGCAATTGAGTTGGCTCCAGCAGACTACCGCCTGTGGAGTAAACAGGGAGCAGTCTATCGATTGTTGGACAAAATTGAAGAAGCCAAACGTTCTTATCATAAGTCAGCTGAGTTGTGCGATGATTTTTCCAATAATTTAACATGTATTTTGACAAGATTCATTCTTGTAGAATTGTATAATGAAGAAGATAGCCTTAAAAAGGGTTTAGCTATAGCTAAAGAAGCGTTTAAGGTTACACCGCGTAACTCTGAGGCACATCGTCTTTTGTCAAATCAATATATGCATCTTGAGCAACTTGATTCCGCATTAGTTTACGCCATAAGCGAAGTTGCTCTGGATTTGACTGATATGGAAGCTACACGTCGTTTGGCTGTGCTTTATTTTTACAACGATTCACTGACAATCGCTGACTCAGTTTTTACATCTCTTGTCAATAACGGTGATACCAGTTCTATTAACCATCATTTTCTTGGACGCATTGCTATGGTAAAAGAAAATTCCAAAAGAGCAGCAATGGAGTTTGAAAAAGTTGTAAAGATAGACGACACAGACTCCGAAAACTGGCTTAATTTGGGCTATGCCTATTGGAAGTTAGAGAAGGAAAATCTCGAAATTAACGCCTATCTCTCCGGAATTGAGCATGTTACTGATGAGGAGGGAAAGGTCTCACTTATGTTTGCTTTAGCCACAGCCTATGAACGTTATAATCAATTCGACAATGCTGTTGAAACATTTGAGGATTTGCTGAAACGAGATCCTGATAACCATCAAACTCTTAATTATCTTGGGTATTCGCTTGCTGATAGAGGCAAACGTCTTCAATATGCACGTAGCCTAATCGAAAAAGCAGTGAATCTTAATCCTAATAATGCCGCCTATCTTGACAGTTTCGGATGGGTATATTATCAACTTAAAGACTACAAAAACGCACTTATTTATCTCAAACGCGCAGTTGTACTTGACAGCGACCAAACAATTTTCGACCATTTAGGAGATGTGTATCAGGCAAAAGGAGACTCTGTAGCAGCAAGACAATGGTGGAAGAAAGCGCTCGAACTAGATTCAGGAAACGAATCAATCAAGAGCAAGCTCGATCAGTGATTGGTGTTTTGACTTTTTTATACCGTGACATTTTATTTATCGGTTTTACCATCTTTCTGTGGTCTATTCTCATAACGTGTGCTGAAGTAGGCCCACCTCCCGGAGGTGAAAAAGATGAAGTCAAACCATATATACTTGGATCGAAACCAGAGAATGGTTCAGTGAATGTCCCTCGTAGTGATAGAATTGTACTTTATTTTTCTGAACAGGTAATGTCACCACAGGCTGAACAGCCGGTTTTTATTTCTCCACGGCAAACAGAAAAACCGGAATTTAAGTGGGAAAATGATAGACTGGAGATTGTCTTTACCGATAGTTTTGATATTGATGAAACCTATGTAGTTTCAGCCAATTCTGAAATTGCTGATTTGCGAAACAACAAGCTCGACAGTGCGGGAATTATAGCTTTTAGTACGGGGGCATCACTCGATACCGGTCGAGTAATGGGGCAGGTGTTTTCCGGCGAATCACCAAAATCAGGGCTCTATGTTGCTCTATATGATATTACTGACCTTACTGATTCCACTGTCTATGATAGTTTGTTTCCAGCCTACCTGACTAAGACAAATACCGATGGCCGTTTTAATTTTGAGTACTTGCCGCCGCGAGAGTTTCGTCTCATTGCTTTTGATGATATGAATCAAGATGAATTATTTAACCCCTCTCGTGAAGCATTTGCTGTTACCGACCGACCTGTTCTGCTTGGAGGGGAGATGCCATTGGATAATCTCTGTCTCTCACTAACGAGTCAGGACACGCTTAAACCAGAGATTATTTCAGTAGTGTATACTTCCAATCAACTTTTGAAAGTTAGATTGTCCAGAAATATTTCTCTTGATTGGCTTAACAGTCATCTGGATAGTATTACAATGACATTGCATGATGATACATCGCTAATTTATCAGGCGCACTCATTTTTAGAGAGCAACTTAAAGGAAAGCTCAAATTTGTCTCTGGCATTCCAAGATCTGAAGGTCGGTGATTATCAGCTTCATCTGGAATATGATTCTGCTTTTACGCCCTTGGATTATTCTGATGTTGTTGTTGAGAAATCAGAGGACAAAACAGCCCCATATATGGTGTTGTTTGAACCAGATGAGAACCCCAAATTTTTGGATGATCTTGAAATACGGATGACATTTTCTGAGCTGCTGGACACGACCAGATTTACACCTGAGACTTTCTCTTTGTGGCAGGAGCCGGATAGTTTGCTTCAACTTGAATGGTATTGGGATGATGATTTCAGACTTTGTTTTTCCTCTCCCGATATAATCGAAAACGGACAATATCGACTAGTTACCACCGAGTTTGAGCTTTTTGATATGAGTGGAAATGCTTTTGGGGATTCTTTGAGTGAACATCATTTCTCAACGGTCGATCCAAAATCTCTCGGCAGTATATCGGGACGAGTCCTGAAACATATCCCGTGGCAGGAAGAGGCTCCGGTGATTTTGCAGTTTAGAAAAATTGGTCAACAACAGGTTACTTCTCTTTCAGTGCACGAGGAAGATTTTAGAGTTGATGCCACCGCTGGTGATTATCTCCTTACGGCATTCATTGACAAGAACAGTGATGGCAGTATAAACACAGGATCGATATACCCATTTCGTTTGGCGGAAACAAAGGCAACTTATCCTGATACGATTAGTGTTCGCACTCGGTTTGAAACCACTGGTATAACATTCGATATTAGGTAATATAGCTATGTATCAATTATTCGATTCACTATCAATTTTTGGCAACTGGCGGTTGCTGAGCGGAATTGCTATCATTATTATTGGTACAGTAATAGCTGCTTTTCTTGTGCGGCTTATACTATTTGTAATAGCCAAACGATTGGCATTGAAAACAAAGACTCACATTGATGACAAATTGCTTTATGCTATTCGCCGCCCTATTTATGCGTTAGTATATCTTTTCGGATTCGGCTATCTCTTTGAATTTTTCAAAACTAGTAAATTGCCTTATCTGAATGATAGTTTATTCGAAATCACCGATGGGATAGTTTTTACACTTGCTGTTTTGATGATTACTCATCTCACAGTGCGTATTCTATCAACTCTAACTACCTGGTTCGGAAAAAATGTAGCCACACGAACCGAGACCAAAGTTGATGATGAATTTGTGCCGCTTGTTGATCGTAGTATAAAGGTTATTCTGTACGTGCTCGGAATCCTCATAGTTCTCGACCATTTCGATATCAACATAACTGGACTGATAACCGTTTTAGGTGTCGGTTCACTGGCTGTTGCTCTGGCTGCTCAAGAGACTTTAGCTAATATGATAGGCGGTTTTGTAATTATGATGGATCGCCCTTTTCGTGTTGGTGATCGTCTCGTTCTTAATGATGGAAAAATCTGTGATGTTTTCCAAGTAGGAGTACGCTCCACCAAGTTCCTAACACGTGAAAATACATTAATCATAGTTCCAAATGCTGAACTGGTGAAGTCTACAATTCACAATTTGTCCTATCCAAGACCTGAGACAAAAATTTGGATTAATGTGGGAGTTAGTTACAGTTCGGATTTAGACAAGGTCAAGGCTGTTATGCTTGGTGAAGCTGAGAAACATGTTAATATAATGAACGAGCCAGCGCCACTGTTTCGTTTTCTTGATTTTGGTGACAGTTCACTTGATGTTTCTCTATATTGTCAGTTAGCTGATGTAACTACTCAGTATCAGACTGAGAGTGAAGTGCGTCAGCAGATACTCAGACGTTTCCGAGCTGAAGGAATAGAGATTCCATTCCCGCAACGAGTAGTTACAATGGCACCACGCCCCCAAAAGAATTCTAAACAACAAACTCCCTCGACTGCTCCAACTGAAAAGTCTGATTATCGCAAGGACAAGATTGATAATGAAAAAAACAACAATGACCGCAATAGTGATTAAGTAGGGCTTGTT
>JAYEIF010000146.1:0-12411 GCA_034659895.1 Candidatus Zixiibacteriota bacterium | reverse complement strand
CGTTTTAATCTTATAGTTCATACATTCGCCCCTAAAAAGATGCTTTCAGTCCCGCAGTTAGTTGAATACCCGACAGGTCAAAATTACCACCATCGGCGCTTCCGGTATACAGCTTGCCGCCAAAAGTTAATTTAGTTTGTTGACCTAACTTGTAATCGAGGTTACTTCCAAATCCAACAATGGAGGCGTTCCCAAAGTCCTGTTCATTTTCTGAGATTAATCTCAATTCTGCCAGAGGAATCAAATACAAGCTTTCGCTAACCGCAAATGAAGCATTACCGGCAAGAAGGAACTCATTGCCAAAAAGCTGAAGTGATGAAATTTCTTCATTGTTATCACCACCGTATCGCTTGTTTTCACCACGCATGGCATAGCGCAATCTCAGACTGGCTGATGAACTGCCCATCTTGCGCAAAACTCCAAGACGCAAATCCAGCAGAGGGCTTTGGCAAAAAACCTTGTTGTCATTAACTTTGTCCTCAGCAAACAGCGAATAAATAGCATCGATAGATACCGTTGTCGGACCAGAGGAAATATCCACTCCGGCATTTGCGCTTATCATATCGCCCGGATTGTAATCCCCTGTCCCTTCATACGGTTCATAGGTGCCATTGAATTGGTACATAATACCACCGCCATATCTGGTATTTCCCGAACTAGAAGCTCTGGCAGTTCCCAAGAGTACATTGAATCCGAGTCCTCTTCCCAACCGCCTAACTGGAAAACTGAGATAATTTTCAGAAAGTGCCGAAAGAATTTGCCTGCCATCGGGATCAAGGCTCTTTTTGCCGGTTGGAAGATTCAACCCAGCCGAAACCAACCACTGATCATCACTCAGAGACTGGTTAACCTGAAGGCGCATATCTCCTAAACCGGAGAGCGAAATATCGTTGTTATTGTTGTTGATATTGTTGGTAGCTCCAGCGAAGAAAAGATGCATCTCAAGGTTATCCTTCAACGGGAGAAAACCAGAAACCGGAAAACTCATCTGGTCTATTGTAGTCGCAGTGTCACCATTTTCGATTTTCCAATGACTGTATGTAAACTTGAGTTGACCTGCTGTATTCTGTCCGTAACGAATCTGACCAAATGCTGACGAAAAACCACCGATTACTATCAGCATACAGACAATATAGAGTAATGTTTTATTGCGCATCAAGATTCCCCTCCACTATTACGGTTCCAGTGCCAGCTTCCGGCTCAGCTTCGGTTACATCTTCATAGCTGGAATTTCCAGTCAAACCAAGGTCTTCGGTTTGGCTTGCCATAAAATCTGCTGTACCTTCGCTTGAAGTAGAGCCGAATTCATCACTTTCTTCCGGTGTTGTATCAGCAAGCCAGGTGTAAGAATCACCCATGTTACCAGCATCAGCAGCAGCGGCTTCAGCTTCAGACTGATTACCTGCTTCAGTAAAATTAGCATCTTGTTCAAGAGCATTGTCAAATTCTTGCTGAGCTGCGGCGTGCATTCCATCTGCTTTGTATTCAAGACCTCGACTGTAAGCAAGAAAAGCAAGATATGATTCGGTTGGAACCTTTTTGATATTGTCTCTTTCTTCTTTACTGAGGGTAATACCAAGTTGATCTATAATGGAAAACACAAACTCTTTCTCCATTTGAAAGAGTTTTCGCAGTTCACCTTCAGTAACTTCATTAGCCAAAGATATACCATTAGCTGTTTGCACAACTGAACCGTCAAGCCGAAGATTCTCTTCACCCAAGTTTAGGACAGATCCTGTAATCAGCTTGTGGGCACCCAACAGTTTGCCAACACGCGGGGCTGTCGAAGGATCAACATAACCCGAGGAACCCAGTTTAAGTTCGTCCAAAATGACATCGATTTTCTGACGTTCGACAACAGTCAATGTTGCAACCTTAGCCAAATCGATAGAGACAAACTCAGCCAGTCCGCGCGCAAGGGGCGCTGTTTCGCTTGAGAGCAAAGAGCCGTCAAAATCCGATACAGCGATTGTGTGTGTAGGAATAGTATCAGCATTTATAGCAGACTCATTTTCGATAGCTTGAGCTACTTCTCTTTTAATTCTTTTCCCCATCAAATAATCGAGATGAGCTCGGGTCATAGCGGCAGTCTTACCACTTGGTTTCAAGCTTAGTGATGCTGCGTATGCATCAAGTGCTTTATCCCATGATTCCTGAGCCTCATGCACAAGTCCGAGAAATAGATGAGTCCGGCTGTCCGGTACGATGTTATTGGCTTGTTTAAGCGCTTCTTCAGCCTGTATCAACTCTTCCATTTTGTAAAAGGCAACGCCCAATTCACGCCATGCATACATACTGTTCGGATGTTCGGCAATTTCATCATAGAAAGCATATATTGCCTGATTGTATCTCTCGTTACCGAGATGCTTTCTGCCCTGAGCATAAAAACTCTGCGAACACCCAACTGCCAGAGTAATTATCAATAGCAAGGTTATAAGTTTGACATACATTGATGCCTCTCCTAAGAAAAGTAAAGATTCTGTTTTATCTTTATCAACCTTTGGTTAATGGTTGATATATATCCATTTTTCTCTTGGCTTCAACAAAGTCATTATCCAGCTCATAAGCCTGTTTGAAGTAATCGTAAGCCTTTTGATATTCGTATCTATCCATATATTCAAGCCCTTTGGAATATAAGGTTACAGCATTATCGGAATCGGTTCCTTCTTTCTGGATGAGTTTCTTTACCTCATCGCTGAGAACAACGTCGAGTTTCCCTGACAGTTCCTCAACCAATTCCTTTACTGCCTTGACATACTTTGGCTTGCCTTCTTTGTCGATGCTTTCGATAATTTCCGATGTCTCTACATCCACTACACGGACCAGCATAATGGAATTATCGTCGTCAAGCTGCATAATACTTCCAAACACCATATATTGAGCGCCAATGATCTTCCCTACCCTGACAGCGGTTGAACGATCGACTGTGCCGGATTTTTGGAGCTCAAGTTCCTTGAGCACGACATTTATCTTGTCTCTTTCTATTACTGTGAAAGAGCTTATATTACGGAAATAATGCGCAAACAGTTCAGCCAGCCCTTTTCCAAGTGGCCCTAATTTTTCTTGGTACTTACCAACAGAGTTGTTGTCAAATTCCATAAAGGCAATAGACTTAACATCACTTCGAGTTTCCTGAGAGCAAAGAAAGCCATCGCTGCCATATTGCAGTTTGTTCCATTTATCTCGCAATTCCTGGGGCCATATTTCTCTTGGGAGGCGGATTAAGCACGGTCCAATATTGGATATTTTGTTCAAGTAATCTATTGATAGATTAAGATAATCCTCACCCTTAGAATAGGTAAGCAAACTCATTACTTCATAAATTGCAATACTGTCAACAGAAAGAAGATCTTCTCTTTCAAGAAGATTCTGAGTTATCTTCAAACCGTCGCTGAACTTTCCAATAGTATAAAAATCCATAGCTTCAGATAGCTTGGTAGCTATCGTTTCTGATTCCTGCGCTTTTGCTGTTGGGGCAATCATTCCAAAAGATGAAATTATTAAGCACGCAACACACAAGAATGCCATCAAGAGTCGTTCCTGTTTCATAATCTCTCCTTTAATTATGTTTTGATATTTTAATCCACTCAATAAAAATATATTATCACCGACAGTTCTGTACAAGCTTTAATTGTCAAAATTGTAAAAAACTGTGATAGTATCATTCTTGCTTATCATAACCGTGTCCAGATAAATCTGGTTGTCATAGTGTAATTCGACAATGTGCCGATCGGCTTTGACGTCAAATGTGTAAGGGGTTAATTGATCTTTCTTAACATTATCGATATAAACAGTAGCGCCTCGTGGTCGTGATGCGGCTATTATACCTCCCCATACTGGAATTGGATCTAGTAGCTCAGGGGTAGAAACAGGAATGTTGAATTGATATTCAAGTTTAATTGTCTGATTGGCTGTAATGGTTACGTTTCTTATGATTGGAGAGTTCGTGGCTTTAGCTTTGAACAGTTTTAGATTATGTTTGCCATCGGTTCCTTCGATTGATACTGGAGACTTTTTATAAGCTATCAGTTTATTATCAAAGAATACGGAATCTGCTGTTGGTGATGTTGATACTTGAACCTTTCCTTTAAGTGGAATAGGTGCTTGTGAAGAAGTGTCAGACATAATGAATCTATAATTTAGTTCCTTAGTACTATTAGCGGTTAGAGTAACAGTCTCTATTATAGGTGAGTTTTCTGCTTTAAGGTTGATCAACCGGAGTTCATGCTGACCTTCTATACCCTCAATTGAAACAGAAGAATCTCTTTGTGCCACCAGGCTGTCATCAAAAAGAACAGAGTCGGCTATTGGAGATATATCAATTTCAGCCCGACCTCTTGTAGGATTTTCTGGCGTGAAAATCCCAAGTCGCCACGCAACAACAGCCAAAGCTGCGATCACTACCAGTGCTGAAAACACAATTGGTTTCCAATTCCGACCGTTATATCTTTCGCTCTTCTTTACAGAGATATTCACCGTCTTTTTCTCATCAGAGACATCACGTTTTGCTGTTGCTCCAGCTCCGAATTTCTTGAGAGCATCGCTCATCTCTTCTGTTGAGGAAAAGCGATTTTTGGGATCTTTAGCCAGGGACTTAAGAATTATTTTATCTAACGACTTTGGTATATTTGGATTTAATGAACGTGGAGATGGCGGATCATTAAATATTTTGGCATCACGGATGGCAAATTCATTTTCCCCTTTGAATGGAACATTCCCAGTCAGTAACCAGAACAAAGTAGTCCCAACAGCATAAATATCGACTAGTACATAACTGGTATCTTCAGTAGGTGTAAACTGCTCAGGAGCCATATACATTGGAGTACCGCAAGCACTACCAGCGGCTGTTAGATTAGGGTCGGTTTCACCTTTGGCAATGCCAAAATCAATGACTTTTACTTGTCCGGATTTCTCCAGCATGATATTGCCAGGTTTAATATCTCGATGATAAATACCTTTTTTGTGTGCAAAGCCAAGTACTTCTAAGACAACAATAATAATGCGGACCGACTCTGCTACCGATATTTGTGACTCAAGCCCATCCAGCGGAGCACCATCGATGTATTCCATAGCAATAACGGTTTCATCGCCATGGGAAAAGAAATCTTTTATACGACAGATATTGGGATTACCATCGAGCAGAGCAAGTTTGTCAGCCTCATTTCGAAATCTATCAATCAAGCGCGAATCGCTTAAAATCTTGAGAATCACTTTGAGATTCGGAACATCTTTATGCACCGCCAAGTATACCCTGGCCATACCGCCGGCACCCTTTTTCTCAAGAATTCTGTAGTTGCCAATAAACTGCTCTTCCATAATTATATATAATAAGCTATCAAAAACTCCGTTTCAACAACTTTAAATGGAATTAACACAGTATATTTTATCAGCATAACCAAAATCTCTAATGTGTAGACAGGTTACTCACTAATTCTGTAGATTTGCGCTTTTGTCACAAGAGGTTATCAGGCTAACTAACCAAACTGCCAGAAATGCCAGAATAAAGGCTGGAATTAATTCATACACAGTAGCTTTTAGAGCCGGTATATTTCTCCATACAATCGTTACGATACTACCTGTGAGCATACCAGCAATAGCGCCAGAGCGGGTAGTCCCTTTCCATAAAAGACTCAAAATAACAATTGGACCAAATGCTGCCCCAAGTATTGACCATGAATACAGAACAAATTCAAATATGACTCGATTTTTTGTTAGAGCAAAGAAAACAGATATCAAAGCTAAGAGAATCAAGACAATGCGGTCGGTATTCTGGATTCGTTTCAGCGAGTTTCCTGTGCTACCAAACATTGGAAATACATCGCGCGAAATAGTGGAAGATACGACAATGAGCTGCGAATCAGCCGTAGAACAAATAGCTGATACAATGGCTGCAATTACAAAACCACCAATAACCGGAGGTAAGAACTCACCAACAGCCCGTGGTAAAGCTTGCTCGGGGTCATCCATTATACCGAAATAGACCTTAGCCATCACCCCGAACAATATAGCTCCCAGATAAACCAGTACCATCCATGAAATAGCAATAGCTCCACCGCGTTTGACGGATTTTTTGTCTTTTACCGCCATAAACCTCGAAAGAATATGGGGTTGCCCCGGATAACCAAGGCCAATACCCAACAATCCAATGATAAAGCCAAAAGCCGCCATTCCAGTCTTTCCGCCAGCTACAGACAATATAATAGAATCCGTAGCTACAGCTTCTGCATCAATTGCTCTAACTCCTTCTATAAAAGAATCCCAACCACCAAGTCGAGAAAGCAAAATAATTGGCATAGCAATCAACGCAACGAACATAAAACTGGATTGAATAATATCAGTCCAGCAAATAGCACGAAAGCCACCGGTGATTGTGTAAGCCATAATAACTACTGCGCCAATCAACACCCCCAACCAGTATGGAAGATGGAAAACAGCATCAAATGCTTTACCTGCAGCATTCATTTGTGCTGCAACGTACCCAAGCATGGCGGCTGTGATAATAATAATGGCTATCAATTTGATCCATATTGAACCTCCACCAAAGTGAGAGTCAATATACTGAGGCAATGTTACCGCATTAAGATTCAGAGATTTCTTGCGCAAGCGTTCAGCTATTACAAACCAGTTAAAGAGATATCCGACAGCAATCCCCGGAACAATCCAGAATGCTGACATACCAAACAGGTAAGCTTCTCCAACCAAGCCCAACATCACCCATCCTGATTCGGCACTTGCCGAGGCTGATAAGGCAGATGTCCATGGACCAAGTTCGCGATTAGCTAATACAAAGTCTTCTTTTGTTTTCTTTCGACGTCTTGATGAATAGAGACCGATTGTAATTATAGCTGCCGTATAAATTATGAATGAAACTGTTAATAGAATATTTGAATTCATACTGGCCTCCTTAGGTAATCAATACAAAAACATTCATATCGTATTTTACTGCACAAACAGACCAAATCAACAAGTTTATTAAAATTCTATGCGTGATAAATCCAAACTTTCTTGCTAATATTATATCGTAGGCATATATTATCTTTCAATAAATGGAGGATAAGGATATGAAACCTAAAACATGTCGCGCACCGCGAGGAACAAAACTTTCATGTAAAGGGTGGCATCAGGAAGCCGCATACCGCATGATAAATAACAATCTTGATCCAGAGGTTGCTGAAAATCCAAAAGAACTAATTATCTATGGTGGTAGTGGTAAAGCTGCTCGCAATTGGGACAGTTATGCTGCTATATGTAAGTCGCTGAAATCTCTTGAAAACGATGAAACATTACTGGTGCAATCTGGCAAACCGGTAGGGATATTCAAAACGCACGATTACGCTCCGCGCGTCTTAATCGCCAACAGCAACCTTGTGCCAGCTTGGGCGAATTGGAATCATTTTCGAAAACTCGATGCTATGGGCTTAATGATGTTTGGCCAGATGACAGCGGGAAGCTGGATATACATCGGCGCACAGGGAATCATTCAAGGAACATACGAATCATTTGCAGCAGCGGCGGATCAACATTTTAATGGCGACCTGAGTGGCCGCTGGATTCTAACCGGTGGTATGGGCGGCATGGGCGGCGCTCAACCGATGGCTGCTACTATGGCAGGGGCAAGTATACTCGTAGTTGAGGTTAACGAGGCTAACATAACTCGTCGAATTAAGCAAGGTTTCTGTGATGTCAAAACTCGCTCTCTTGACAAAGCTCTCAAAATAATCGAAGAACATACATCAAAAGAGAAGGCAATATCGGTTGGATTGGTCGGCAACGCAGCTACCATCTTCGCAGAAATTTATCGCCGCGGTATTAGACCGGATATTGTTACGGATCAGACATCTGCCCATGATGAACTCAACGGCTATATTCCTGAAGGCTATAATGTAACAGAAGCAAAACATCTGCGTAAAAAAGATCCAAAGGGATACATAAAGCGTGCATATAAATCGATGGTCAAACACTGCGATACAATGGTCAAGTTTCACAAGGCTGGGTGTATAACTTTTGATTATGGAAATAACCTTCGCGGTCAGGCACAAACTGGCGGACTAAAGAATGCCTTTGCCTATAAAGGTTTCGTGCCGTTGTTTGTCCGCCCATTATTTTGTCAGGGACGTGGTCCTTTCAGATGGGTAGCACTCTCAGGCGATCCAAAGGATATTTATATTACTGATGAAATTATCAAGCGAGAATTCAAACATAACCCTTCTCTGACACGGTGGATAAAATTAGCCCAAGACCGCATCCCATTTCAGGGTTTGCCTGCTCGTATCTGCTGGCTAGGATACGGCGAGCGTGCTCGTTTCGCTGACATTATGAACACTTATGTAAAAAAAGGGAAAATTAAAGCTCCTATTGTAATCGGACGTGACCATCTTGACTGTGGTAGTGTGGCTTCACCATACCGTGAGACAGAAGGCATGATAGACGGAAGCGATGCGGTTGCTGACTGGCCATTGCTAAATGGTTTACTCAATGCTGTATCAGGAGCATCGTGGGTTTCGATTCACCATGGCGGCGGTGTCGGGATGGGCAACGCTATTCATGCCGGACAAGTAATTGTTGCCGACGGAACAAAAATGATGGCCAAAAGACTCAACCGAGTAATGACCAATGATCCTGGAACCGGTATCATGCGTCACGTAGATGCTGGCTATGACGATGCCACCAAGTTTGCGCGGAAACATAAAATCAAAATCCCAATGAAGAAGAAATAATATGAAGCATTCACAAACTATTTTAATTCCGAATAGATAAACTGTGAGATTGTAATGGACAAAAAAGCAACATTGCTAATCAAAAATATAGGCCAGCTAATAACTATGAATGGCCCTTTCCCACGTATTGGTACAAAACAACTGAATGACATTGGCCTTATTGAAAATGGCGGTATAGCAGCGGCAGGTTCCGAGATTTTAACAGTTGGAGAATCCGATCAGGTAGAAGGTAAAACTCCTCTTGCCGAAGGCTGTAAAGTCATTGACGTAAATGGGGCGGTTGTAACCCCCGGGTTGATAGATCCACATACACATCCGGTATTTTCCATGACAAGGGAAAAAGAGTTTGATATGCGCATTGCCGGCAAGAGCTATATGGAAATTGCCAATGCAGGCGGTGGTATTCGAGCATCAGTGCGTGATTTAAGGAATACACCTAAACAAACTCTAATCGAAAAAACCAGAAAACGACTCGACCGCATGTTGCGCTATGGTGTAACTACAATCGAAGCGAAGTCTGGATATGGCTTATCCGCTGAAGCAGAACTGAAACAACTTGAAGTAATCCGTGATTTGAATCAGACTCACGCTATCGATCTGGTGCCAACCTTTCTCGGAGCGCACGAGGTGCCTGATGAATATCGTGATCAACGAGATAAATACATAGATATTATCAACAATGAGATACTACCTGCAGTGATAAAGGGCAATTTAGCGGAGTTCTCCGACATTTTCACTGAAGAAGGTGTCTATAATATCGAGGAATCGCGAAAAATTCAACAGGCAGCAAAAAAAGCTGGATTGGGATTGAAATTCCATGTTGGGGAACTTAAATCTATCGGTGGCGCCGAATTAGCTGCTGAGATGGGAGCTGTATCAGCTGATCACCTTGTCTATATCTCCGACACTGGTATCCGTGCTTTAGCTAAAGCAGGAACGATAGCGGTGCTGCTTCCCGGAACTACGTTTTCACTAGCGGGCAAACAATTTGCGCCAGCGCGTAAAATGATTGAAGAGGGCTTGGCGGTGGCGCTCTCGACTGACTGCAATCCCGGCTCAAGTTACAGTGAGTCTTTGCCTTTTATGACCTCTCTTGCTGCACTCATGATGAAAATGACTGCCGCTGAAGCTTTATCAGCAATCACTGTTAATGCCGCCTGTGCTATCGATCGTGGAGGAAAAATTGGCCAGTTACAACAGGGGATGTCAGCAGACATAGTGATATGGGATATGGCTGATTTTAGGGAACTACCATATCATTACGCTGTAAACATGGTAGCAAAAGTAATCAAGGGCGGCCAGGTCGTTGTAAATGGATAGTATTTATGTATTGTTTTAGAAATCATCCACGGGTCATTTTAGTAATGTTAATTGGTGTTGTAATGCTTACAAACTCATGTTACGTCTATACCTTTAATCCTCAAGGGGAATCCGATATATCCTCAGTGGCGGTTGAACGTTTCGAGAATGACACTCCAGAATTTGGCTTGGCAGATATGATGACGAATAAAGTTATAGACGCCTTTATATCTGATGGGACTATGAACATCGTTTCCGTGGAGAATGCAGATGCTGTCCTGATTGGGAAACTGGTCGGATATGACAGACAGCCACATGAGTTTACGCCAGATGATGAAGTAATATCTTACGTAGTTACAATGGACTTCGATGTTGTCCTCAAGAATTCTAATGATGGCTCCGAAATTTGGAAAGAAAGGATAAGTCAACAGGGAATTTATCAGGTAGATTCTGAAACTGAAGAAGTTGGACAACAAGAGGCTATTAAACTGCTTGTGGAAACAATTATTAATAAAACAACTAAGAGTTGGTAGATATTAAATCACATTTTTTATTTGAAAAGAGACTTGGTTAAGCTATTTATACAAGACTACTTATTATGAGGAGAATTAAAGATAACTCATGAAATCATATAGCAGTAAAATACTTTCATTGCTCATCACAATAGGAATAATTTGTAGTTCCATTTCGGCTGGAGAAATTGATTCTAAAGCTGGCACCAGCGGCTTCCCTTTTCTTAAAATCAATATAGGAGCCAGATCGGTAGCAATGGGAGGAGCATTCACAGGTCTTGCTGACGATGAATCTGCATTGTACTATAACCCAGCCGGTATTGTTTCACTTGAAAAAAATCGATATATTGCTGGTTATCATAATTACTTCGTCGATATGCAGTCAGGTTTTCTTGGCTACATACGCAAGTACCGTGAAAATTTATCAATTGGCTGGTGGGCAAGCTATCTTAACTACGGTGATTTCATCCGCACCGACCAAACAGGTACTGTGCTGGGGGATTTTAGCGGAGGAGATTTGTTACTGGCAGTCTCCGCAGCTTCTCGAAGAGGATATAATTTCTCTTATGGCGGCACGGTCAAATTTATCTTTGAATCAGTCGAAGAATATACTGCTACTGGTCTTGCAATAGATGCCGGCATTCACTATTCACGCTTGCGCAATCGATTGCGTTTTGGACTAACCGTCAAAAATCTCGGACTGCAACTATCGAGTCTTGGAGATGAAAAGGACCCATTACCTCTAACGTTACGCACGGGCATTGCATTGCGCCCAAGGGGATTACCATTTACATTATCAGGGGACATCATCTTTCCAGCTGATAATGATATAGTTTTTGCATTTGGAGGAGAATACTGGGAATTTCAGCCCTTCTTCTTCCGTATGGGATGGAACAGTTTTGGTTCCAACTACCGAACGAGCGATTCTGAAGACAGTTGGGCAGGTCTTGGAATTGGAATTGGCTTTGACATAAAGCAAATGCAGATATCATACGCTTTCACCCCGGGCGCTGAGTTGGGTAATAGTCACAGAATAACTATCACAGGTGGTTTATAAATGATACAACGAATTAGTCTTTTTATCACAGTAGCAGTTTTAGCTATTTCAATTGTGAGCGGATGTGCAAATAATTCTCCAACTGATCCAAAAGCAGCGGTAATCGCAATGTTTGGAGCTATGGAGAAAAACGACCGCGCTACCCTTGCTCACCTGCTCGATCTGTCAGAACTGATGCGCAATCAAAATGAAGATTATGCACTTCAGACAAATAAACCTCGTGTATTTACTAGTCCGGAACAGATTCTTGATGATCTTACTAATGATGGCTTGACTAAAAAACGCTGGTTTAGTTTACAAAGGATTATCAATAAAGTTGAAGTCTACAAAGAAACGGCGACAGTTGAAGTTACATTTGTTGACAAGGAACAGTCAAAAGGATACCAGACTAAATTTGGACTACACAAAGTCCACGACCGATGGAAGATATACAGCTTCAAAACCATCGTCGGAACTAACTGACCAGATAAAAACATCAACAAAGAACTAATCACTACCATCGTTGGCACTGTCAATTCCGTCCGTTATAGATATAATTTATCTTAACAGAATTTGTTGAAAAAGTATCCCAAAAGTGCCCCGATACATCAGAGTTAAAAGTAAAATCTCAAAAACGAGCAACATAAAGCCACCAGTTACGCAAACAAGAAGTCGCTGTGCGCCTAAAACAAATTATTCAGCAAACCCCATGTACAGTAATATAAATAGGGTCTGTTGAATAAAGTACCTGTCCGCTCGACAGGCGGGTAAGTTCTTTGTTCATAAATAGATAAGCATGTTTTGTATTGTTTCAAGTGAAAGGGTTTTGTTCATAAATAGCTTAAAA
>JAYEIF010000145.1:0-2415 GCA_034659895.1 Candidatus Zixiibacteriota bacterium | reverse complement strand
GTGATGGTGACAACGATCTGGCGGTGGTAAATGAAAACTCAAATAATATATCCATTTTGAAAAATGCCGGTGATGGTACTTTTAGCCAACAAATTAATTATAAAGTTGGAGATAGACCTTGGTCAATTTTTTTAGCCGATTTTGATGAAGACAACGACTATGATTTAGTAGTGTCGAATGCTGGTTCTAACAACATCTCCATCCTATTAAACAATGGCAACGGTACTTTTGCAGACCATGTTACTTATAAAACTGGAGATGGTCCATCTTCCGTTTTTTCAGCTAACTTTGATGAAGATAATGACAATGACCTGGTTGTTGCAAATTACAATTCTAATGATATCTCCATCCTGCTAAATAACGGGGATGGGAAATTTGTCAATCTTGTCAGATACAAGGTTGGAGATGGTCCCTCTTCAGTTTATGCAGCTGATTTTGACGGAGACGGTGATAATGATTTGGCAGTGGCTAATGATAAATCAAACAATATTTCCATCCTTCTCAACAATACGGTAAGTCCATAATGACCTGTAGGTATTTTCTGACGATAGTTATTTTTTAAGTCAGTCCGCCGAGGCGGATTGACGGTCATCGGGGGAATGTTTTCAATGTCAAGCCGAACCTATGGAACTTGTCACCTTTCGACTCCGCTCAAGATGACAGGGAAGGAATGGTTCCACTCTACAGATAAATATACAGGAGGTGCCTGCTGGATTCCTGCGTCCGCAGGAATGACAATAATGGAGAGACGATAATAATAGGGGAACAACAATAATTGAAGGACGATAATAATAGAGGAGTGCCTAACTTCACAAGTTAGACGCAATACTGTCTTCTGTACAAGCCTCTTCAACAAGTCCTACTTGTCACCCCAGCGAAAGCTGGGGTCCACCCTACAGATAAATATACAGGCGGTGCCTGCTGGATTCCTGCGTCCGCAGGAATGACAATGCAATTCATCCTGAGCCCGCCGTGGCGGGAAGGGTAAGCGGAATCGAATGGTGTAGGAATGGCTTTAGTACAGTTAGCCGCTCCTACAAGGTAAACAATTCTTAACAATTCATCTATTGTTTGGCAACTGCGGGAGGTTCTTCCAGACTCGCAAGTTGTTCTTCAATCTTCTTTTCTATATCAACAATAAGAGTGTCGTCATAGTAAACAGTAGTATCAAATGATGACAGATCAAGCAACTCGTTCATGACCGAACGAACCGTATAGACTCCCCTTACAATCACATCCATAGACTGCATGGTTTTGTCGTCAGAATCGATAAGCTTCCCTCTCTGAATCTCGGATTGCACCAGTTGAGCGCGTCCGAGGATAGTCCCGATTGCGTTATTTACATAATGGTTAAATGTAGCTGTGATAGCTTTGAGGGTTTCCAGAGCGGCAGCTTCTATCCTCGCATGTGCGATTTCCCTTTGCATCGAGCGATTCTCGTGAAGCAGTTTGTCGAGTGTCAGATACTGACTAAACAACATCTGATTTGCCTCGTTGAGTAAGTCGGATGTGGAACCAATATCAATTTCAAGGAACTTGGCTTCCTCAGTTGTTTGCCTTAAAAGAGTTTCGCTGTTTTTGTGGATAGCTGCTTGTTGAAGTTTCAGATTCTCGCAGAGGATTTCTGTTTGTTCTTGATTTGTTACTGAACGTGGCCTTGACTTAACAACCGTGAAATAAGCTGTCAGATTAGCCAGCGCCACAACCTGCGATAGTGGCGACAGTGAATTTTTCTTCAGAAGAGATATTCCAGCGTGATGTGATCCGACAGCATCGCAAATACTTTCGGGGATGTGCCATTGCTCCATAAGAAACTGTCCTACCCGTGCATGGTTGGTCCCCCAGATATTTTCCTCAAGGCTTTCAATACTCTCACCCGCTTCAGCCGGTCCCCATAGGCGAGCATACTTATCAGGAAATGAACCTTCCAAAACCAACATACCAATATCGTGCAACAGACCGACAACGAATGCTTCTTCAGAATTCCTAAGCCCCGCCATTTCGGCAAGATTGCGGGCGCTGATAGCTACACTGATAGAGTGACGCCAGAATCGATGACGATCAATCGAGGACTTCCACTTGCCACTCAGATCATAGATTGAAGCAGAAAGTGCCAGAGCTGTTACAGATTTTGTGCCCAAAACCATAACCGCCTGAACCATTGAAGTAATCTCTCGTCCAGCTCCAAAAAACGGACTATTAGCCAATCGAAGTGTCTTGACTGTCAAAGCCGGATCCCGCATCAGCACAGAAGACAAGTCTTTTGCTGATGCATTTTCATCACGGCTTACCCGAAGCACTTCTGCAAGTGTTTGCGGTAGAGAGGAAAGTTCCTGATGTTCTTTCAGTATCTTTTCAAACAGGTCTTCGTTTGTACTCATAATTCTTTTATCGGCAAAATGCAGTTCCGAATTA
>JAYEIF010000144.1:0-2432 GCA_034659895.1 Candidatus Zixiibacteriota bacterium | reverse complement strand
ACTCACGAACCCAGTCATTAAAGTCATTGATTCCATCCACAACACTGAACTCTCCAATATTCGCAGCCGGGCGACCTGATGGTATCATAGTCGCTACGATTGGTATAATGTCATTTGCCTGAGCCAATTGCACCATCATTTGCACAACATCTTTCAATTCCTACACCAGTTCAATAGAGAAGTACCTTTTAACTTCCGTTTCTCACAATTAAACAATTTACACGTGATGAATTACTCCAGTTTCAGGAGATAAAACATAAACATCATAACTATTATAGATATGCTGTTGATTTATTTGGTTGATTAATAAATTCCCACTATTTAATGCTCATTTTGTTCCTGAATAGTAGATTGTTTCTGCCATTTTTGCCAGATTGGGTGGAAGAACTCCATAAATTTCACTGTTACTGCTTCATTAGCAACTACATTTGGATGAGAATCTCCCGCATTTCCTGTCCGGTATTCCTTTTTAAGGAAATTGTCCTCGTCAGTTAGAAAGCCAAAGAGATCAAAAACGACAAAATTGCCATGGCCGGTTTCCTTTGAATAACGTGGGTAGAATTCTCCTTTAAGCCAATCATTGAAATCTCGTGCACGCGCTGCATGCTGAGTGGTGGTCGCTTCCGATACCAATGGAGGTGCAGTAAGATATACGAATAAACAAGTCTTGTGTTTTCTCATTTCATCTTTAAGTCCTTCAAAAATAGCCTTGAAGTTGGCAATCGTGCGCTTCTGGTCAGTAGGATCACCTGGACCAGTATTCTCGATGACATAACTATTAGGAAAGCATGATTTGAACATAACAATATCATTGGTAGTGCCGTCGTTGTAGTACATATTCGGATGTGCCTTGAAACTCAGGATACGATCCATGTCTTTTTCAAACTTAGGCAGCCAATTACACATATCAGTTTTTTCTCCTATTTCGTCGCCGTACGTTGAGCTTTTAACAAGTATCCCCAATTTTGCCAAACTATCTTTCAAACCACCCTCATATAGAATATTCTTCCCAACTGAATGGTGTATGAAAATCATTTTATTCGGATAGAAACGGTCGAGCATCTCAGTTAGATCACCGATCTTTTTATTGGTAGCATTATAATTCCGTTGCACATAAGAGACTCTCCGTTGAGTTTTCAGATATTTATACAGGATTATAATACCCACAAGGTTTCCGATTATCGATATAACTATAAATATTATAAGCATCCTGTTCATATAGATTCTCCTTAAAAAACTATCTTTTTCTAATAACATATATAAGTCTGTCGAAATCAAGTATAACATGAAAATCGATATTGCTGATAATTATAAGTATTTGCTCCTGTTAAACAAAGTTGCTTTAATTGAACAGTAACCATATATTTGATTTGAAGCTTTAGCATAAATTAAAAACAGTCCTTAAAATGAGGAGTGAACTTATTCGACAAAAAAGTCGATAAACATAAATAAATAATGAAACCTTAATTATAAACAGATATTAACTTGAAGCATATTATTCAAGGTAAAAACTATTTCCGCATCGATAAAGAAAAATACTATAAAATACACTACAGATCAGTATCGGTGGAGTTTCGTAAGAGATTACGGATGTGGATAACTAATTTTGGATTACATTGTGTAGCTATCTATCGATTAGGTAATTTCTCCCGTCGCGTAGCCCAACGGAATCTAATAATAGGTCTGCCACTAATCCTCCTACATCGACCACTGAATTTCCTGATGCGACTGGTTCACCATGTTGACATTGACGATGCTGATATTGGTCCGGGGTTTTATATAGGACATGTAGGAACAATCTATATTGGTCCTACCAAAATTGGTGCGAACGTAAACATAACTCACAATGTTACCATCGGTGTTGGTCATTCCAAAGATGAAAAAGGTATACCGATTATTGGGGATAATGTCTGGATTGGTGCTGGATCAGTTATTCACGGAAATATATCAGTTGGAAATAGAGTTACAATATCAAGTGGATGTATACTATCTCGCAGTGTCCCTGATGGCTGTCTAGTCGTTGGGAACCCTGGCCGTGTTACCCTCAAAGAATACGATAACAGTAAATTATTACTATATTCAATCACTACTACCCAGTTAAAGTAAAGTAATTTGTTTGACTGAGTCACGAATTTTATTCAAGTTTTTAGCATTTAGTAAGATTGCAGCTCAGATGAAAAGCTATTGACTACCAGTCACATACTGGATCACAAGGCTGACAATATGACTTTGCGCTATGCTCATCCTAATCCGTTTAATCCGTTGTATCAAAGAGAGACGATGGATAGGATGAAAATAATAAATGGTCACAAATTTGTCACAAGGCATAAAGTTGATGTTGCGCAGCTATATTCAAAACGTTATTCTATAATGAGTGCCGGAGTGGTGGAATTGGTAGACACCAGGGACTTAAAATCCCTTGGTCTGAAAAG
>JAYEIF010000143.1:0-12543 GCA_034659895.1 Candidatus Zixiibacteriota bacterium | reverse complement strand
TTTCTATAAGGACGGAGACAAGCTGTGTTGCACCGTCCCTCGACTCTGCGGGCTTGTTGAAAAAAACAGTACGAAAGACGATATTGAGTCAGCCTCGTGAAGTTCGTAATTCCTCTATTATTCTCATTCTTCTATCATTCTCATTCCCCTATTATTGTCATTCTTCTATCATTCTTATTCCCCCAGTATTGTCATTCCTGCGGACGCAGGAATCCAGCAGGCATTGCCTGTCCAGTCCGCCTAGGCGGATTGCCTGTTAAGCTATATCAACTGGATTTGGAAATGCGCCGAGGCGTGACTGGATACCAGCTTTCGCTGGTATGACAAATCCATTAGACTAAGGTATAAAGACTTTTTCAACACACTGCTTAGATAATGCCAATGATAGGGGTCATTTGAGAGACCATGTGCAGGGAAAAACAGTAGCTGTGAGTTGTGGGTCGGAGAAGAAAGCGTCCCTGCTAAATGTTCGTTCGGCACCATTATTGTCAAGCATCAGAATACGATCGGCCAGAGCATATAATAGATCGCCGTCGTGTGTAATTATTACTAACCCTTTACCACGCTCACGTAGTGCCCGAGCCAAAGTGACAAACCGTCCAACTCCCTCCTGATCCAGCCCACAGGTAGGCTCGTCCATAACAACAATCTGTGGCATCATCGATAATATCGCCGCAAACGCAAGCCGACGCTTCTCGCCTCCAGATAAATGAAACGGATCCCTTCCTGAAAAAGTGTCTCCATCTAAACCAATCATGTCCAGAAACTGTTTGATCCCCTTTTCATCAAGTGGTCTATTGAGGTTCTGAGGACCAAAGGCTACCTCTTCGGCACAGGTCGAAAGGAAGAACTGCCGCTCTGGTTGTTGCAAAACAGCCGACACACTGCCGGTGACATTATCGTTCGATAACAATACATCATCGCTATTTGAGTATTTGATTTCACCATTTGTTGGACTATTCAAACCACACAGCATTAACCCAAGTGTGCTCTTACCAGAACCTGATGGTCCCACTAAACAGGTGATTTCGTTGGAGTGAAAGGTATATGTGAGATTCTTCAGGATAGGTTTATCAGCCCCCGGATAGGAAAACGAGACATCATTTAACTCAATACAGTCAACTTCAGGCGGAGTAGTCCCGTTATGTTTTGTAAGAACTTGCGGTATGGAACTATTGGAGAAATCTTCAAGGGACAGTAGCAACCCTGCTTGGTGGCAAAGATTTTTGTCTTTGAAAATATTATCAGGTGTAGAGTCAGCAATAAGTTTGCCTTTATCAAAAAGCAGAAGGCGATTATATTCTTGTGCTGCTGATGGATATTGTGTGATATGAACCTGAATCATATTTGGGTCAGCACGCCGCAGTTGATTCAATTCATCGGTAAGAGCAATGCGTCCCGGTTGATCAAGAAAAGAATCCGGTTCATCGAGGATAAGAATCGACGGTTCGGATACCATTACCGAAGCCAGTGCTACTCTCTGTTTCTCCCCTCCTGACAGCTCCGACGTAAGACGTTGTCGAAGATGAGGAATTGAGAAACGATCCAATGTCGCAGAAATTTTTCTATCCATCTCATCTTGTGGTACACACTTATTCTCAAGGGCGAAGGCAATTTCTTTCTCCACTGTAACAGCAACCATCTGGTTGTCAGGGTTTTGAAAAAGGATGCCGACATTTTCATTTTTGTTACTATTATCGTTGCCAATTATGACCGTTCCATGTGATGGCTTCAGCAAACCGGTTACAAGACGCGCAAAAGTAGTCTTGCCGGAACCGTTAGCACCCATGACACAAACAGACTCACCGGGCTGAATGTTCAATGTAAGACCAGCAAGAGCCGGTTGAAACCGACCGCCATAGGTATATGTAACATCAGTCAAGCGTATCATAAAAAAACCGATGCTCTAAGAAAAGACACCGGCTCAAAAATACAAGGAGATTGTCTCAATTTTCGAAACAGACATCCAGATTGCGCGTGGCTGCAATTTCATCGAGTCTGCGAACAGGAGTGTCGTGAGGAGCAGAAGTTACAACATCCGGATTATCATGTGACTCTTTGGCAATCTGTTTCATAACAGCCGCAAATTTGTCCATCGTTTCCCGACTTTCGGTTTCGGTTGGTTCTACCATAATAGCTTCCGGAACAATTAGCGGAAAATAATTGGTCGGCGGATGTACCCCAAAATCCAGCAATCGTTTGGAGATATCCAAGGTTCGCACGCCGTATTCCTTTTGCCGTATCCCTGAAATAACAAACTCATGCATGCAGGGAATATCGTATGGCAATTCGTAATCTTCTCGTAGTAATTCCTTTAGATAATTAGCATTGAGCACCGCATTTTCACTAACACGCCGTAGACCTTCGCCTCCAAGTGTGCGAATATATGCATAAGCTCTTACCGTCATAGCAAAGTTTCCGTAGAAACTATGTATTCGCCCAATGGATTTCGGCCTGTCGTAACTGTAGAACGGTTTCTCTTCAGAATCTTTTTCAAGCACCGGGTACGGCAAGAACGGATCCAACTCAGCTGTTACACCAATAGCTCCAGCTCCTGGACCGCCGCCGCCATGAGGCGTAGATAAAGTTTTGTGAAAATTAAAGTGCATAATGTCAAATCCAACATCACCGGGACGGAATATCCCCATGTGGGCATTGAGATTAGCTCCGTCCATATACATCAGACCGCCATGTTTGTGAACAATCTCCGCTATTTCTTTTATGTGCGTTTCAAAAATGCCGAGTGTGTTAGGGTTGGTCATCATTATTCCCGCTACGTCGTCATCCATTACCTCAGCTACTGCTTCCGGAGATATTACACCTTTGTCATTTGATTTTATCATCAGTGTTTTGTAACCTACTGAAGTTACCGAAGCTGGATTGGTACCATGAGATGAATCGGGAATGATTATTTTAGAACGTGGGTTTCCCTTATCAATGTGATAAGCGCGAATAACCATAAGACCGGTGAACTCTCCATGGGCGCCGGCTACAGGACTTAACGAAACCGATGGGAATCCAGATATTTCGGCTAAGTATTTCTTCAAATCCCACAGCAAGCGTAATATCCCTGGTGCACTTGTATGAGGAGCCAATGGGTGGTGCTCAAGGAAACCCGCAAATGATGCGGCAACATCGTTAAGTTTGGGATTGTACTTCATTGTGCACGATCCGAGCGGATAGAACCCCTTGTCGATGTGATGGTTTTTAGTCGAAAGAGATATAAAATGCCGCATCGCTTCACCCTCCGTTACCTCCGGTAGTAACGCCTTATTACTACGGAGAAACTTGGATGGAATAGCCTTCAGGATTTCATGTTCGCTACTGTCTGTGTCCGGAAGGGTGTATCCCTTTCTCCCTGAAACGGATTTCTCATATATTACTGTTGCGTTATCCATTCAATCGTTAATCCTCACATTTTGATGAAGTGGCTATTAACCTTCATCCTCTCCTTTGGATTCTTCTTCAGAATCTTCCTTAGTTTCTTCACTTTGTTCTTCTTTAGGCTCTTCGCCCTTAAGTTTGCTAATCTGTCCCTGAATCCATTCAATTTCTTCCGATTTGGGATAATGTTCTACAAATTCCTCAAACGCTACAATAGCCGCTGTAGTGTCACCTTTTTTCTTAATGATATAGGCACACCAGAGTTCAGATTGTTCTTCGAAATCTGTATCCTGGAAATCCTTCATAATTTTTTCATAGGCTTTGATAGCCTTGTCGTAATTTTTGTCACGATAAGGGATACTGGCTAATGCCATACGGCTCTCGCCGCTAAGAGAGTCAGTTGGATCTCCACTGTCAATCACACTCTGAAACCAACTGCGGGCTTTTTCCTGTCCGCCGCGATATTTATACTTGTCTCCTATCTCAAACGCTATCTTCCGATCGAACTTTTTAGCCATTTTACCCAGTAAATCATCAAGTGTGCCAATTCCATTGGCATAGTCACGCAGTTTTTGAATGAGCGAATCAGGCTCGAGATATCCAACGACACGATCAACCTCATCACCATTCTGTTCAATCATTATTATTGTTGGATATCCGGAGATGTGAGATTCTTTAGCTTTCAACGAGTCAGCAACAGCATCAATTTTCACAAGAGCCATCTCATTGGTTAGAAACTCTATTACCTTGGGATCAGTGAACACGACCGTGTCCATTTTGTTACAATAACTTCACCAATCGGCGTAAAATTCGACGAGAATATAGCGATCATCAGTAATAGCAATTTTGGCTTCATCTACTGAATTGTAATATGGCGCTGATGGTACTGCCACCTCAACTGAATCACTGACGGCCAGTGCTGTGGACACCAACAACATAACACTCATCAACATCAATGTCAGTTTGTTCATAATTTTCCCTATTCTCTTATAAATCAGCAACTTGCTTATTAATCAGCTGGATGTATAAGGTCCTCTCCCAGAACAGCTTCCAAAATAATGGCTGCATCAATCTCAAGCTCGTGTGGCACCAGAATGACATTCCCGGCGGCACTCGAAATCCCTAACCCTGAGGAAAAGTCCAATCCTTTTCCGTGAGCGCTAAATGATGATGATACAATCATTGATGGGATATTATTTGAATTAAGGGCTCCTTTAGCCAGTTCGGATTTAATCTGAGAACTGACCATACCGGCAATCACCCAACTGTCATCCGGAGTAACTGCAGCCGAGACTAAAGGTGGAAGTTCACTGACTAGTTTTTCTCCACAGTCAGGACAAACTGTCACTTCGGGATTATATTCATAGCGACAGTGTGGACAAAAAGGCATTGTTTAATTTTCCCTCCGTTGCCATTTATCTCCCAGAGTCATTTCCAGCAATTCCTCAGCGTCAGATACATGCGAAGCCGATACGGATATCTCGAAGGATGAGTCTTTAGGTTCATAGATTGGATTGAGTGGAAGGCCGGCATCTCCAAAAAAACCGGATTTCGATATTACAAAAGCCTTTATGTTTTTAGATTTTAACATTTCCACAGCTGAATCTGCCCACATACGATTCTCGATGGTACCTATCATTACCCATTCATCATTCTCAGCTGACAAGTCAAATCCACAAACGTAACAGAATTCAGGATTACCTTCTAGTTCACTTTTACACTTCGGACAAATCACTATTTAGAATTAAGCTCCTTCAGACTTTTCACAAATCTATCGATCTGTGGCATAGTTCGCTTTTCTGTCAGGGCTATGATAAGGCAATTTTCGTGGTCTGAATACCATCGTCCAGCATCTATTCCAGCTAAAATTCCCTTCTTTGATAATTCACTAACGATGTCTGCGGCTGGTTGTGGTGTCTTCACCGCGAACTCACGGACAAAAGGCTGATTGGAATAAACCTGAAACCCATCGAGCTTATTAATTTCCTTTACCATATACTGTGTTTTCTCTGCCGATAACAACGCCACCTGCCGAAGACCAACCTTACCCAGCAAAGTCATATAGACTGCCGCTGTTGTGGCGCAGAGAGCGTGATTGGTACAGATATTAGATGTCGCTTTCTCTCGTCGGATATGTTGTTCGCGAGTCTGAAGCACTAACACAAAACCGGATTTGCCGTCAACATCAGTTGTTCTGCCGATAATGCGTCCAGGTACTTTTCGGATAAGTTTCTTTCGAGTAGCTAAGAAACCCAATAGTGGTCCGCCAAATGACATCGGCATACCCAGAGGTTGCCCTTCGCCAATTGCGATATCAGCGCCGTATTCGCCGGGTGTTTTGAGCAAAGCCTGTGCAATTGGATCCACAGCCATTATCAGTAAACCACCTGCCTTATGAATTAGAGCTTCAACCGGCTCAATCTCCTCGAGGAAACCAAAAAAGTTGGGTTGTGCTACCAATACACAAGCAGTCTTATCATCAACAGCGCTACTTATCCTGTCAAAATCAGTAACACCATCTTTCTCCGGAATAGTAACTAATTCTATCTCGCTTCCGTTGAGATATGTTTGTATTACTTCCCGAAACATAGGGCTTACCGTCTCCGAAATCACGACTTTATTACGACGGGTAGACTTAGCTGCCAGTATTATGGCTTCCGCAGCCGCTGAAGCCCCATCGTATAATGAAGCATTAGACACATCCATACCGGTCAAACGGCAAATATGTGACTGGAACTCATAGCCAAGTTGCAATGTTCCCTGAGATACCTCTGGTTGATAGGGAGTGTATGCAGTTACAAATTCCGGACGGTTAACAATTGTACCTACAGCAGCGGGGATGAAATGATCGTAGATACCACCTCCCGCAAAATTGATTAACCTCTCTTCACCCTCATTTGCCATAGTTTCAATTTCTTCCAACAGTTCCATCTCTGAAAGATGAGGTATATTAAGCGGTTTGGTCCGACGCAACTCGGTCGGAATAGCAGTCAACAAATCTTCAATGCTTAAGACACCAATACGTTCAAGCATCGTTTGGCGGTCATCATCAGTATTTGGTATATATGGCATATATCCTCTATAACTTAAAACGTGCTATATAGCTAATCAGTCGGCAATCAGTTTCTTGTATTCCTCGGCGTCAAGCAATTTGTCTAACTCCGAAGGGTCAGACATTTCAACCTTAATCATCCAGCCAGCTCCGTAAGAATCATTTGCCACTTTTTCCGGATTATCCTCCAATGCGCTATTGACTTCGACAACCTTACCGGAAATCGGGGCAAACAAATCAGAAGCCGCTTTGACAGTCTCGATTACACCAAATGTCTCACCAAATTTTATCTCGTCGTCCATCTCAGGAAGCTCAATGAATGTAACATCACTAAGCTCTTCTCCGGCGTGATCAGTTACACCTATGGTGGCAACATTTCCCTCGACACTCACCCATTCGTGCTCATTTGTGTACTTAAGTTCAACAGGTATATTCACATAAACCTCCATGTTTACTTATTACTAATTATATCTCCAGCTTCGTTTCTTGTCTTAACTGCTTCCTGAAGTTCCTTGCGAACTACTGTGTCACTCGACATAGTCTGTTCCGTAACTTTCTCAGCACTTCGTTTAATTGTCAACTTGGATTGTTCTTCTTCGGGAAGCTGTCGGTTAGCTTTGAATTTTGTCTCAAGGAAAGTATTATCATAATCTCCGGCTATAAAATCAGGATGTCTGAATATCTCCTTATGAAACGGGACCGTTGTTGGCACACCTTCCACAATAAATTCATCCAGACACCTGCGCATACGGTTCATTGCATCTTCACGAGTGCGAGCCTTAACAATTAATTTGGCAATCATCGAATCATAGTATGGAGGAATCTTATAAGATGTATACACAGCTCGGTCAACCCGTACTCCGGGACCACCCGGGAAGTGCAGACCTGATATTGTCCCCGGTGTTGGTCTAAAATCATGTTCCACATCTTCAGCATTGATTCGACACTCGATGACCGCCCATTTTGGTTTGATATTTTCCTGCTGGTAATTCAGAGTTTCGCCAAGTGAAACTCGAATCTGATCCTGTACCAAATCAACTTCGTATGCTTCCTCAGTTACAGGATGTTCCACCTGAATGCGGGTGTTCATTTCCATAAAGTAGAAATTGCGGTCATTATCCACAAGGAATTCGATTGTTCCTACTCCGCGGTAGCCGACTTTTTTAGCGCCAATAAGCGCAGCCTCCCCCATCTTTTTTCGAAGCTCATCTGTCATCAATGGAGACGGGGTTTCCTCAATCAATTTTTGATGTCGCCGTTGTATAGAACAGTCACGTTCACCAAAATGGAAGTAATTACCCGCTGAATCTCCGATTAGTTGGATTTCGACATGATGTGGATTAAGCACAACTTTCTCGAGATACAAATCCGAATTATCAAAAGCATTGCCGGCTTCTGCAGAAGCAATTTGGAAACCACGTTCAAGCTCGGCTATGTTTTTACAATAACGCATTCCCTTACCGCCTCCGCCGGCGACAGCTTTAAGAATAACAGGATAGCCAATATCGTCAGCAAGTTGTGATGCTTCCTTAAAAGAAGTAACAATTCCCTCTGATCCTGGGATTACAGGAACGCCGGCTTCTTTCATTATTCTTTTAGCTCGAATTTTATCACCAAGTGAACGTATCTGCTCAGGGGTTGGGCCAATGAATGTTAGCCCGCATGATTCGCATATCTCGGCAAAATCGGCGTTTTCGGCAAGAAAGCCATAACCGGGATGAATAGCACCTGCATTGGTAACTTCAGCAGCAGCAATAATGCGCTTATAGTCCAGATAAGATTGATTAGCCGGACCTGGACCGATGCAGACATCCTCATCAGCAAAGCGAACATGGAGAGCATCGCGGTCTGCCTCGCTGTACACGGCTACAGTTGTCAGGCCAAGTTCTCGGCAGGCGCGAATAATCCTTAAGGCAATTTCACCTCGGTTGGCAATCAGGACTTTGTCAAACAATGCCACAATTTTTCCAATCAATTGAGTTTAATAACAGCAATATCAATAGTCCACCATTCAAAATAACAGTTTATTAATATACACAAATTCCTCCATAAGACAACAGAAAACGCCACGATATTCTCAGGCAAAATTGCGCTTCCACCTAACTCTGTCTGCCCGAAGAGGTTCCAGCTATTGCATGATAAGCTCAAGCCATCAATTGACGTTTGGCAACTATCTGAATATATTCTCACTATGGTAGAGTATAAAGGTCGGCTGCCGCATATTTGGAAGTTGTATTTATCATGGATTTCTGATAATCCTGTTGCCGTACTTCTGATTTCAGCAATTACTTTTCTGTTACTTGGGTGGGGGCAAAACGGCATTAACCTCGATTCATCTACCTACTCAGTTATTGCCCGCAACATGGTAGAACATGGACAATGGTTTAACCCAACATATACGCCTTACTCTCATCCAAGCTTCGCCGAGCATCCACCGCTCGTCATGTGGGTTCAGGCGTTCATATTTTGGTTGTTCGGAGCAAACGACAGCACCGCCCGTTTATTCGGAGCTATTTGTACTATGGGGTCAGCATTGGCTGTGTTCTGGCTCGGTCGGGAAGTCAGCGGAAAAGCGTTGGGACTCCTCGGTGGATTAGTTTTGATTCTCACTTATAACTTTATGCAGGGCGGTAACTCAACCCTGCTTGATTACCCGATGAGCTTTTTTGTGCTGGTTACACTGGCAGGATTGGCTCGGTTGCAGTCTTCAAGAATCAAAGATACTCCATGGTGGGTTTTCATTGTCACTGGTCTGGCGCTGGGGTTCTCCTTTTTGGCTAAGGGTGTTGTTTCCGGTCCGGTTTGGGCAGCGGTTGGGATTGCGGCTTTGATGCATCGAAACTGGTTGAAGAAACTCCGCTTCTGGATAATACCGGGGCTGGCGATTGGACTTGTTGCGCTATATTTGTTGCTTGACCAAATATACGCAAACGGCCACTTTGCGCACCATTATTTCCTGATTCAAGTCTGGAGACGTTTCATCGACGGAGGTCCAGAAATTAGTACTGAGTGGTATGAATTCCTGTTTCGCTTCTGCACTCTATATCTTCCATGGATCATTCTTTTACCTATTGGAATATATTCAGCAATCAAAAAAAAGAAAACAGTGCTGTTACCTTTGGGGATAACATTGTTTCTTTATGCAATCTTCTATTCTAATGCGGCCAAACTATACTATCACTATTTTGCTCCGGTTTATGCCCTGTCAGCTTTGTTTGTGGCAATGGGATTAAGGCTTTTCCTGAAAGATAAATTGGTGCCTAAGGTGGCTGCAGTTTTTCTTATCATCTGGGTACTCACCGGCATAGGGGTAGCTTCTGCAGGTGTCAGAATTCATCATATCCGATGCGACGAAGTGTACAATCTGACGAGTCAAATGACGAATTTGCTTCAGCAATCTAATACTAACGAGGGTGTTATGGTCTGCAGTGGAGAGCCAAACTGGGATATTATAGCCAAAACTGCATGGTACTGGCGTTCCAATATCGCATGGACTGTAAGCCTTGATAATGCTTTAGAAATGATACGTTCGGACAAACGCTACACATATTTGCTCTTGCCACAGCAATCAGATAAATATTCCATCGACAGCATACCCGATGATTTTGTCCTTTACACCAGCAACGACAAATTAGCTGTTTTCATTTTGTCCTCATCCAACTAAAGTATTCTATTATTCAAAATCACTATCAATTTTGTTGTCTGTATTTTGCCAATCCAGCCAATTAAATATTTTTTGGAAGAAACCAGTCTGTAAAATGTATTGTTATCGAAGCTAATAACAACAACCTTTCAGACAGGAGGTGGAAAATGCACCCCAAAAGAATCACAATCGCACTTGCCACAATCATACCAGTTCTAATAATCGCCAATGCTCTGATTTATGCCGCCGCCACCGGCAGAATCGAGGGCAGAATCACCGATGAAGATACCGGCAAACCAATTGCTGGAGCCTTAGTTTTGGTAATTGATACCCAGCAGGTAACGATGACTGATACTGACGGAAAGTACGTTATTAAACAACTAAAACAGGGGCTTTATTCACTGAGAATTACCAAAATTGGATACAACACTGAGAAAATTAACAACATTGCCGTTAGCTCGGATAACACCACCGAGGTCTCCCTGAGAATGGGAAAAACAAAGAGCGAAAAGAAGGATACCATCTCAATTCAAAATCAGAAAGATGAACTAATTATCCATGAAACCAGTAATCAGCAGACAACGATTCGGGACGGAATATATCTTAATTCGATGTCAGCGCCTTCCAATCTGAAGAAACAAGGCATGAGTGCTACTGCCCTTCCTCCACAGACACGAAGCACAGGCTATCACGCCACTGGTTTTATTCCACCGTCACATGGAGGAAATGCAATTGTCAATGGGGAAGCCTACGATGCTATGTTTTTCGAAAACTATGGTGTAAATCCATTTGTCGACACTGAAGATGACAATTTGTCAACATTTGCTATTGATGTTGATGATGCTTCCTATGTTATGACCCGTTCCTACCTCGATCGCGGGCATCTTCCACCAAATGAGGCTGTCAGGGTAGAAGAATTTGTCAATCATTTTGACTATAGCTATGAACCTCCACACGATGCCGCTTTTGATGTAATTGTCGAAGGCGCTCCTTCTCGTTTTGGCTATGAAAGTTGTAAACTAATTAAAATCGGCATCAAGGGGCGAGTAATCATCCCAGAAAACCGCAAACCGGCTAATTTGATTTTTGTTGTGGATGTTTCTGGTTCGATGTCGCGTGAAAATCGGCTTGGACTGGTGCGAAAATCACTGCGGTTATTGCTTGATGAACTTACTCCAAATGACAGGGTCGGTATCGTAGTTTATGGTTCCACTGGTCGAGTGATAATGGAACCAACTGGACTGGAAAATAAATTTCAGATAGAGCGCGCAATTGAGCGGCTTACCCCCGGCGGCTCAACCAATGCCGAAGAAGGGCTAAAACTTGGCTACGAAATGGCTAAGAATCATTTCAACCCCTCACATATTAATCGAATTATTCTCTGTAGTGACGGCGTTGCCAATGTCGGACGCACTGGTGCGGCTGATATTCTCAAGCAGATTAAGAAATATGCTGATAAAGGGATCACTCTGACTACGATTGGATTTGGCATGGGCAATTTCAATGATGTGTTAATGGAAAAACTTGGCAACAAGGGCAATGGAAGTTATGCCTATGTTGACAGATTACCGGAGGCGCGACGAGTGTTCGTTGAAAACCTTACCGGTATGCTTCAGGTGATTGCCCGCGATGTCAAGATTCAGGTTGATTTTAATCCCGAAGTAGTGCGCAGCTACCGCCTTCTGGGATATGAAAATCGCGATGTTGATGATGACAAGTTTCGTGATGACAAAGAAGATGGCGGAGAGATTGGCGCTGGCCACGAAGTTACAGCTCTTTATGAAATCAAACTGCATAAGGATCGACCGCAGAACAAACTTGGTATGGTCTATGTCCGATATAAAAATCCGGATGCTACTGATGTTCTCAATGCAGAGGCAACTGAAATCAGCTATTCTATCCCTTCGCAGGTTATCATAGAGGAATTTGATAATCAATCATGTGAGTTCAAACTGGCGGCGGCGGCGGCGGAATTCAGCGAGATTCTCCGAAAGTCATACTGGGCGAAAGGGTCTAAGCTCGATAATGTCCTTACACTGGTAAAGGAAATAATGACAGAGACAGACTCGCCGGAAGTTGTCGAATTGATGAGTTTAATATCGAAAGCTGAACAATATAAACAGCAAATCACCGAAAAGTAGTCTAAAATATGACAGAGGGGGGAAGGGGGATATTGGCAAGGGTCTAATCAAATCCGTCCTCGTACACTTAAAAGGCTTGCACTTGATAAACATTCTACACGCGTAGCAGCGGGGCTTGTCTCCGCTGCGTGTATAGAAACGGGCGACACAAGGCCGCCCGCTACGCGAATTTGAAATTGTGGCACATAATAACTAATTATTCAACAAGCCCTAATCAGCCCTTGTCATTTTTCACGCCAAGTCGATGATGCCTGCAATTATTTTATTTTTTGGGCTTTTCTTCTATTTCAAAGATTAATCACAAAAAGCCTTCACCAGAAGAC
>JAYEIF010000142.1:0-2468 GCA_034659895.1 Candidatus Zixiibacteriota bacterium | reverse complement strand
CAAGCCTTTTAAGCTATTTATAACAAAACCCTTTCACTTGAAACAATACAAAACATGCTTATCTATTTATGAACAAAGAACTTACCCGCCTGTCGAGCGGACAGGTACTTTATTCAACAAGCCCTACTATAGCAGAGTATATTTTGTATATATCTTGAGAAAATTAACTGATTTATATACCAAGGCGGGATACAAGGATGGTCAAAAAGTATCCCGCCCGGCTACTTGCACACTCAGATATGTGTGACAGTCAACAGTTTACATTACCAGATATTCAAACTTATTCCAGTGTGCAATGTCGTTAGGAGGTCGCTCCCTTCGAGCTTATTGAAGCCAAGATCAACCTTCCAGTTGATATAGTTCTCAATATAGAACAGGAAGGCAAAATTAGCGGCGTTGTTAAAGGTCTGATCGTCAACACCTTCGACATTGTCAATGTCGACTTTGGTGAAATCCAAAATATGTGATGCGGCAAAGTCAATTCTGTTAGTCAGTTCGTATACATATGTAGTTGTGAGTTTTGCATTAATGGATTTACCAAATGAAGATTTTAGCGGGGTGTTGAGCTGGAAGCTTTGTTCTAATTGAGTCTTCCATGCCACCGGACGAGCCCAGCGGAAACCAAGAGTTGCCACACCATCGCCTCGATTGGCATTCGTATCAGGAGTAGTGGCGGTAATACCAACACCGGCGGTTACATCATAGCCATAGAAACGGTTATGTACATTCTCTTCAAATAGAACTTCCTCTATACGGAGGGTTCCCAGTCCACCTAGACTATTGTTTTTCAGTAAGCCACTGCCAGCCATCACTTCTTCCATCGCATTGTACCATTGAGACTTGTAAGTGGCGCCGTATTTGTCCTTGTATTCCTGTTCCTTTTCGATAGTATTTGCCACTTCAAGAATGATGCCCTTTGGCATATGATCACTGAGAATACCTTCTTCGATGAGGAACGCTTCGATACGAACAGCCTTTGCCAGCGGCGTAGCATCAATGAATCTCCCATAACCAGCAATAGCAGTGACATCAGTTCGAGGTTCGTCTCTGCCAAGCACGTCATATTCGGTACTGTATCCCATATCGACCTGGACACCTCCGAAGTAATCAGTTTCATCATTGAAGAACTTCTTAACCCGAGTGGACAGGTCTAAAAGTGCGGTAACATTACCATCAACTTCAGTAATGGATCCGGTACCGTCGTAATTCCAAGCAAACGGCAGGGAATTGTAATACCTTTTGATAGCTATAGTACCGGTTCCCTTATCTACAGTTGTCGATATCGTCCTGAGAGTCGACGGTTACGTGATAACAGGATGTTGTTGTCCCATATCCACATTGCCTTCAAGAAGAGTCGCAGGAACTACGGTTCGCCTCGTGTGACCGATGAACTAAATGAATTGGGCATACCCTGCAGTGAGAATAGAGTAGCCAGTATGCTGCTAAAGAGTATCAAAAGCTACTCACAAAAACGGAGATGATTTACAGTATGAGTCGCAAAGGAGATTGCTGGGACAATCCCGTTATGGAATCATTTTTTGCGACTTTGAAAACTGAGTTAATTTATAATGAAATATTTATTACAAGAAAGGATGCGCAATCGAAGATATTTGATTATATTGAAATGTTTTATAACCGTAAACGCCGTCATTCGAGTTTAGGAAGTAAAAGTCCCATTGAATTCGAGATGATGGCAAAACCAACTTAATTCCTTGTCCGTTTTTGCGAGGGAAGTCCAACATAGGAGGATATTGTGAGCATAAAAAGCATTACATTTATTATTACATTATCTATAATAATGTTTATTTCATGTAATCATAATTATCATGATCATATTCATATTATTGGCAATCTAAGTAAAGATCCAACGATTACTATTACCCAGCAACCGGATTCTATTGAACAAGGAGATACAACATGCTCTATCGTGATAGCACAAACAAACAATGTCATCATGGAACATACGCGCGTTGCTTTCTATGACAGCTCTACTAGCAGTCTCGCTAATTGTGGCGGTGGCGGATATTCGGTAAAAATTAACCATGATGGAATTGCAAACTTTGATGTACCATCCGGTATTACATGTTTTGCTATTGCCGTTGATATTGGAAATAATTTACCTGTTATGATACCAGCTCAGCTTGAATGGAAAAAAGCTAATGAACTTGTTAAAAATTTATGTTGGGTAATTGCATCAAGTGTACCAAATGATGAACAATAAATTATTCTTTTATAAAACTCTTCGTCTTTGACGCAGAGTTTTTTATTTTTAATAAATCAATATTTTTACAAGAATCTTTAATCTTTCTAATTTATCCTTATAACAACAAAACACCACAACGTACATTGCTATCATTCTCATTTGTTTTGACTATATCCATATATAAAAGTCACATCATCCCATTGAAATCAATTCGAAATCGGCATCCTCATACATTATATTCTAGGCTATGAACATCTTTATACAA
>JAYEIF010000141.1:0-2471 GCA_034659895.1 Candidatus Zixiibacteriota bacterium | reverse complement strand
CCGATGCGATGTACTTCCGAAAAATAAAGCAGAAATTCGATCCAAACAATATCCTGCCGATGGTGCAGTAGTTCTCTATATTTCATACTTACAAATTTGTTATCATCCCTTGACTCATTCATATTTAACGCCGCGAAAAATAATTGTAATGGTTTTTAGTATGTCCTTAATCTGTCAGCAGATAGTTTTGGCTTGCCTAAGTGCCCATATTTAAATAACATAAAGAAAATTGAAAAGCTGGATACATAGTGATACGATACATTAAATTGATATTACATAGATTGCGCTTCAGTCTTCGGGAGTCCAAAAATACTTATATGGTGCTAATAGCACTGGTAATAGGTCTATTGGGTGGCTTGTGTGCTGTTGGATTCCGGGAGTTGATAAATCTTTGCCAACTCGCTGGTTGGTGGAAAAGTGGCGATTTGGTGGATCATATCCGCAGTTTACCATGGTGGTGGAAAATCAGTACGCCAGCTTTTGGCGGTCTTTTAGTTGGTCTCATCACATACTACTTTGCCCGCGAGGCAAAAGGACATGGAGTCCCGGAAGTTATTGAAGCAGTAGCGCTCCGTGGTGGACGAATCCGTCCTCGGATTGTCGTTGCAAAGATGGTGGCTTCCGGAATCTGTATCGGTACTGGTGGTTCAGTTGGACGAGAGGGACCAATTGTTCAAATAGGCTCATCGCTTGGGTCAACTATTGGTCAATGGCTGAAACTTGACAGACGCCGCATGCGAACTCTGGTAGGTTGTGGTGCTGCGGCTGGGATTGCAGCTACTTTTAATGCTCCGGTAGCTGGAGCGCTATTTGCGTTAGAAGTCATTCTAAGCGATTTTGGTGTAGCTCAATTTTCTCCAATAGTAATCTCTTCTGTTAGTGCTACTGTTATTAGTCAGTACTTTCTTGGTAGCTCCCCTGCGTTCAATGTCCCATCTTATAGTCTTGTAAGTCCATTTGAACTCTTCAATTATGCTTTTCTTGGATTGATAGCGGGTCTTATGGCTGTACTATTTATCAAAGCACTCTACGGATTTGAAGATTTCTTTGACAGCATTTCTCTCTACCCTCCTCTCAAAACAACAATTGGTGGAATCATTATCGGGTTAATTGCCTTAGTATTCCCACAAGCTCTGGGAGTTGGGTATGAAACGATAAATCAGGCCTTGAGCGGAAATATGGTGTTGGGATTGCTTCTTATCTTAGCTGTTGTAAAGATTATCGCAGTATCAGCCACTATCGGTTCAGGTGGTTCAGGTGGAATCTTTGCTCCTTCTCTTTTCATAGGCGCTATGGTAGGTGGTGTTATTGGAGTTCTGGCTGGAAACATTTGGCCAGATTCTGTGGCAAGCCCTGGAGCATACGCTCTTGTCGGTATGGCTGCTGTGGTAGCAGCCAGTACTCACGCTCCGATTACGGCAATAGTAATTGCTTTCGAGCTAACCAACGATTACAAGATTATACTTCCGCTGATGATTAGTTGTATAATCGCTACAATTTTGGCAATGCACCTTAAAAAGGCATCAATTTATTCCCTTAAGCTATTGCGACGGGGGGTTGATATCCACAAAGGGAAATCAATCAATGTATTACAGAATCAACAAGTTAGTACTATTATGCGTAAAGAATTTGCCACAGTACCAGTTAATGCGCCGCTGATGTTTGTGCTTTCAAAACTTATTGAGCAGCCAAGTCATTCGATCTTCGTAATTAATAAGAATCGTCAATTGTGTGGTCTAATAACACTTGATGAAATTCGCCCTGTTATTTCTGATACGCAGATTCTTGGAAGCTTGTTAATTGCCAAGGACTTAATGGTTGAGTGCGGATTCCCAATCTTTCGCCCAACCGACAGTTTATCAGATGTGATGCGGCGTATTACTGGGCATGTGTATGAGTCGCCTGTTGTTGAAAATAATGAAATTGTAGGGAGTTTATGGCCTGATGACCTAATTAGACGGTACAATAAAGAACTTTTCAAACGAGATATGGCATCAGGGATGTCTTCTTCTATCAAGGAGAAATCAGTAGAAGCATCCATCCCGGGCATCAGTGATATGAGACTTGCCGAAATCCCTGTCCCTCCACGATTTGCTGGCAGGACAATTGCGGAGCTGGATATTAGAAAACGTTTTGGCGTAAGTATCCTTATTGTAAAGAGAAAATTAGGAAACGATGAAGAACTATTGGAAACAGTTCCTACGGCTGACACAGTCCTTAAATCAGATGATATTTTGCTTGCAATGGGATCAGAATCAGGGATTAAACATATCGAGAATAGCTGAGATTCCGTTTTTTAGACGATAGCTAATTTGAAATTTTCCACAACAAAAGCAGTTATAATTAGGGCTTGTTGAATAATTAGTTATTATGTACCACAATCTCAAATTCGCGTAGCGGGCGGCCTTGTGTCGCCCGTTTCTATACACACAGCGGAGACAAGCCCCGCTGCTACGCGAGCTGACGTGCCT
>JAYEIF010000140.1:0-12716 GCA_034659895.1 Candidatus Zixiibacteriota bacterium | reverse complement strand
TACGCTACGAAAGGGAAATTAAAAGATGAAGAGATAAAAATGGAATATTTTAACAATTCCGCCAATACCCTATGCACGAATGGCAGAACCACAAAAAAGTTCTGCCATTCATATCTTTAACGATTTTATCCTACTACGGATGAAATTGTGCACCAAAAGCTATGGACAATTCGGCTCAGGCCCTTCCTGAAACAGATATGATACAAGGAAGGTAACATCTGAAATGTTGACTTCACCGCTACAATTAGCATCTCCAGACGCTATAGGATCAGGAGCTGGACCTTCAAGGAAAAGATAACTTACAAGATATGTCACATCCGATACATTAATACCGCCAGAGCCATTTGCATCACCTACAATATACCCCTGTTCAACATTAACATGGAACAAGTCCGACATACGTGATTCCTGAGCATCGGAATCAGTAGCAGCTACTCGATAGTAGTAATCGCCAGCCACCTTATCGACAAAATCATAACTTGTATCAGCAATTGAAGGAGCTATTTCTGTCTCTGAAGCGAACATATCAATATTTTCAAAGTCATCTATGTAAACTCCCTCCTCATAAGTCCACGAATCGGTATAATAAGCAAGTCGCAATAATACTGTTTTACCTTCGTAATCTGAAAGGTCAAACTTGGCTTCAACCCAACCTCCCGACGCTCCGGTAATACCGTTACCAACGTTCTGGTTATATGGATCATAGTTAGTCGTAAAATCATTTGCCAGATTTTCATACATACATCCGCCATCATCCGAAACCTGAGCATAGAAATAGTCCCAGTCACTTTCAATATCGTACCATATCCAGAAACACAAAGAATCGTTTTCTTTAACCTTATACGGCATCGTTGAAAGTAACCAATGATTAGAGCGGTTTTGTGTCTGCGTATGCCACGAGTAATCACCCAAATGAGAACGAGCTGTGGTGCGATACATTCGGACTGTCTCCCAGTAACCATAATCACTCTCAACATCATCAGTGACTGTTTGCTTGTCCGTGTGCTCTATGAGACGGTAAGACACAGCCGGGTTCACGGTATCATCGTGTTGCCACTGTAATGTAAAAGTGCCGGTTGCCGAATCAGGATCAACAATATATGGTGGCTGAGGAGGGCCGATTGCGTAAGGATCATCCGCAATTTGAGCAAGATACAAATTAGGCCAAACGTTCTCGGATATCAATTCTGGAATGCGAGACGGATCAGGCCAGAAACCATCCTCATAATTACCAATCTCACAAGTCATAGATATAATTCGAGGCTTGGAAATCGTATCACCCCAGCCCCAATCATCAGCATCGCCATTTGTAGGGTAAAGAGTCCAGCCAATTCCCGGGGTGTATCCGTTGAACTGAGTTAGAGAATCACCAAGATTCCGATAAAAGTCTTCATAGTGGGAATAAAACCTGTCATAGCTTGGCGACCACAGTTCCAGATTAGAATATGTGTGAAAATTATGAATTATCTTGAACTCGTGCGAAATAATAAAACTGCGCATAAGATCAGTTTCAGGCTCTGAAAATGCAGAAGTCCCCCTGTAAGTTTCGCTCGAGGTATTGTCGGAAGAACCAAGATTATCGTAGCCCCACTTGAAACTGTAGTTGCGGTTTAGATCAACACCCATAGTACCATCACCATTATCGCGGCGATTCTTTCGCCACATACCTCCACCGCCGGGACTTTCTAACTCATTGTACACATATCCATCAGGATTCTGCACCGGCACAAAATACAACTCTCGACTATTAATCAGTTCTGTTATATCCGGATCTGAGCCATAATTGGTTACCATGTATTCCAGAAAGTTCAATAAAGAAGCCCCCGCTGCTGGTTCACGAGCATGGATAAGAGAAACATACAATACCTCCGGTTCCTCTTCATCTACTCCGGGATTATCAGACAGCTTAACCGCCCAGATATCTCGCCCCTCAAGAGATGTGCCTACTGACCATTTTTGTGTCAGAATATCACTATTAGTCGCTGTAATTGAATCAAGATAGGCCACTATCTCAGAGTAGGTTCTGAAACCGCCCATCGTTAGAGCCGCTTTGTTACGTGATTGATAAAAAGCTGTAAGATCGGGTTGTTCAATCTCAAATGGAATGCCAGCAGTATTAAGAGCGGCTATATCACTTTCTGTAGCAATAACCTTCAGAGATTTATCATGGACTTCAACAACATCCATACCCATCTCAGCAAAGGTAAGATATTGCTGTTTGGTCATTTCAAGAGTTCGAATAAGAGCATACTTTTCAGATGTTGCTACAACAACGGATGTTAGCAACAACAACAGGACAAGAGTAACTTTCAATATGGATCGCATATTTCCTCCTAACATCAGACAGTATACTTAAACGTTCTAATTCATAAAATATCTTGGCGGTAGTAATTATCTCAGCTTATACAATATAACCAAAACACTGCTTTTGGCAAGGTAAAATGCAGGAGGTCTTTTTAACTCTTGCGCTAAAGAATAAGATGTTATATATTTATACACATCCAGCGGATAAAAACCGTAAAACGCACAAGTAAACAAGGAGGAAAAATGCTTGTTGAAACTTTACTGGAACAAAAACAGCGAGAGATTATCACTACGACTCCATCAACCTCAATTGAGGATGCTATGGACTTGCTTATCACCAAAGATATTGGATGCCTGCCAGTCTTAGACGATGATACCAAGCTAATCGGTATTATCAGCGACAAAGACATCTTCAAGAAATTGTATGAGACCAAAGGAGACTACCACAATCTCAAAGTCGAGGATATTATGTCCACCGATCTCATCATTGGCGTACTTGACGATGAACTTGACTACATCGCCAGTGTAATGGATACAAACTGGATTCAACATATGCCAATTGTCGATGGTGAAAAGATGGTTGGAATAATTTCCCAGCGAGACATTATCAAAGTCAATTCCAGAAAGCACGAGCAAGAAAACCGCTACTTGAATCTGTATATGGAAGGTTTGCACAAGCGCGATCAGTCTGGCGACGTATAACCAATTTAACAATTCCACCCCATAGTGAATACCTTCATTCCAAAATGTCGGTTTATGGTCACAAACCTAACCGCGCTAAGTCCAGAGGCACGCTAAATCAGACCGTGCAACAGCGCCCAGAGACTACATAATCCAAATTTTTGGGAACCGCGAGAAAATTGAATTGTTTCTTTACTATTGAAGGCTTCAATATATATTGAGCCAAATAAAAGGAACTGATACCAGCCGTAACTAATCTGCTCGGCTCGATATCATAAATACGACGCTCCGGCGGTGGGCAATTAGCCACGCCAATTAGGAACGAAGTAGAAGGAAGTGTTTGCAATGCTTAGTAAAGATGATGTTCTTAAGGTTCTCGAAAATGTAAATGACCCGGATTCCGGCAAATCCATTACAGAACTTAATATGGTTGACAATGTTACTGTGGATGATGGCAATGTAACTGTTGATATTACATTTCCATCAGCGGATTACCCAAGAAGGGTTAAGGTCAGTAGCGATGTTAAGGTTAGCATTAAAAAATTGGATAATGTAAAATCAGTTAATTTGAACTTAAGTCCAAAGGCTCCACCGAAATCCGAACAACAAGACAATAAACCGAAAAAACAAACTTCAAAACCTAAACAGCCACAACCAACCATTGAGAAATTTGCCAAAAGGTTTATCGCTATCGCCTCCGGTAAAGGAGGTGTGGGAAAATCTACCATAACAGTCAACTTAGCTGCCTCTCTGGCAAAAATGGGTCACAAAGTTGGTGTTTTGGATGCTGACCTATATGGCTTTTCCGTCCCGAGGATGCTTGGGGTAACCGGCCAACCTATGGCAACAACTGACAACAAAATATTACCTTTGACCTCTAAAGATAACATTAAGGTAATCTCAATGGGGTTCTTCGTCGATGAAGACGAACCTGTCGTCTGGCGTGGACCTCTTCTTCACAAGGCTATCACCCAGTTTATGGCTGATGTGGTTTGGGAAGAATTAGACTTCCTACTTATTGATCTACCTCCCGGTACCGGCGATGCAACAATTACTATTGCCCAGAGCACCCCATCTGCAGAGTTAATGGTAGTTACAACGCCTCAAGCCAGCGCCACTCATGTTGCCGGACGCGTTGCCAAACTTGCAGAGCGTACCAATATGAAAGTCATCGGAGTTATCGAAAATATGTCATACTATGAAGTTAACGGAGAAAGAGAATATATTTTCGGTGAAGGTGGAGGAAAGCAACTCGCAAAAAGCTTAAGCGTTCCTTTTCTTGGTGAAGTTTCTCTCAAGAAATCAATCCGCGAGAGTAGTGACAACGGACAACCTATTGCTACTGAGGGAGATTCCGCTGATGTCTCACTCTTCAAAAACCTTGCTGAGCAGATAATACGCATGGGAGGCTGATAAGCTGTTAATATAAGGCATCTTCACAGATAGCATTTAATAATAGGCCTTCCATAGCTGCTTCGCTGTATTTAAACGGAATCAGTAACGATTTCGTAACATACCTTTTAACAACCAGTTCACAAGTTTTAGATATTAATTCTCTAATATTCTTGACTACCGATCTACATTTCTCTATTTATGCACATGAGAGTTATTAAATCACAAAATGTTTACAAGGTGTGTGCAATTCGCTGGGGTGTACTGAAATATGTTGTGCGCCTATGCTTTACATCAAACCTCAAAAGAGAAAAGTGTTGAAAAAATGTTGATAACTCTTATTTTGGCCTTTTATAAAATAGATAACTGCTTGAATAAAAACAAATTCTGGCAAAATAAACTGTGAACAACTGAGGGGAATCAGTATGGATTTACAGGAGGGTGTAAAAAACTCCCAACAATGGAAAGATTGCCTGCACTACATATCCCGCCGTGTGAAGGAACAATCATTCAATACCTGGCTAAAACCAATTCAGGGAGAAGCAAACGGCGATGGACAATTCAAACTTACAGTACCTAACAAATTTGTCGCAGACTGGATAGAAGAACATTTCTCAGGCTTAATTGATGAAGCCTTTAGTGAAGTTCTCGGACGTCAATACGGGGTGAAATACATCATAACAGAAGACGATACCATTGATACCAAATCCAACCAAACCAGTTTTGATTTTAACCGAACACAGGCGCCTTCCATTATCCACAGAGAGTCTAACTACAATCACAATCTAAACAGAAAATATGGCTTTGACTCTCTCGTAGTTGGAGATTTTAACCAGTTTTCCTGCGCAGCAGCTATGGCTGTTGCTGAGGCTCCGGGGCTAACCAAGTATAACCCGCTCCTTATCTATGGAGGGACTGGTCTTGGAAAAACTCACATTGTCCAGGCTATAGGCAATTCTATCATTGACGGCTTCCCTTCACGCCGAGTAATGTATGCTACATCCGAGAAATTTACGTCGGATTTTATCGCTTCTATTTCAGATCACTCTATCTCTGCCTTCACAAAGGCATATCGTGATGTTGACATCCTGATAATTGATGATATTCAGTTCTTTACCAAGAAAGAATCGACACAGGAGCAATTCTTTCACACATTTAATACGCTTCATCATCAAGGAAAACAAATTGTGCTTTCCTCTGACAGACCACCGCGTGAAATCAAGGGACTTGAAGAAAGACTCTTGTCTCGCTTCTCATGGGGATTAGTTACGGATCTTCAAGCTCCCGACATGGAAAATAGGACGGCAATTCTGTATAAGAAGCTTGAATCAGAAGGAGTCAAATTACCTGAAAATGTACTTCATTACATTGCAGACAAAGTTTCAACGAATATTCGCGAGCTTGAGGGTGCGCTCATAAGGCTATTAGCGTATGCCTCAATGAAGAATGAAGCTATTGATTTAGAGCTCACCGGAAAAGTACTAAGTGGTACTCTGACTAATAACAGAAAAGTAGTTGATATTGATTCTATTCAAAGGGAATCAGCAAAGAATTTCAATATTGATTCTGAACTGTTAAAAGCAAAGAAGAAGACATCCGAAGTCGTACTGGCAAGGCATGTCGCTATGTACCTTTCACGTTCTCTTACAAAAAGCTCTCTCAAGGCAATCGGGGAGGCATTTGGAGGTCGTGATCACTCTACTGTAATTCACGCTTGCGATATTATATCACGCAAGATGTCAACCAATCCAGCATTGCGAGAAGATATTGATAAAATCTCTGCTTCTTTGCTATACTAACAATATGTGGATAAACAATGTGGAATATAATGGAAAGAATGTGAGTTTTCACAAAATGTGCGGAACTCTTTAGATATTAACCGAACTGTGAATTATTTGTGTTTAATTAAATGCTTGAAATAAATGATTAAAATGTTGTCAATTAAGAACTAAAAGTATCATATTAGATGACAAAATAGAGATGTTAACATATTAACAGAGCTTATTACTATTGCTCTTTACATATATATAAATGAATAATAAAAGAATATGTGAAAAAACTCTATGGAGACTATACGAATGAAGTTCACATTACCAAAATCAAGACTCGAAGTTAACTTACAAAGTATACTTCAAGTAGTACCAAGTAAATCTACTCTGCCAATTCTTACAAATATATTAATTGAGGCTCTTGAAAATAAGCTAAAAATCTCTGCGACTGATTTGGATATTTCTATAACTGTAACAATTGAATGCAATGTAACCAAGAAAGGTTCCATTTCAATTCCGGCTAAGGTATTATTTGAGATAATTCGAGAGCTTCCAGAATCTGAAATAACCGTAGAAACAAGCGGAAAACAAATTGAACTAAAAGTCCCAAATGGGTCATATAAAATTGGTGCTATCGCTCCTGAAGAGTTCCCAAAACTTCCTGCCATAAATACAAAGAAAGAAATCACCATTGACGGAACCGATTTTATCTCTTCTATTCGTAAGACAACTTTTGCATGTTCAGCCGATGAAACCAGACCCGCTCTTAATGGTGTTCTCTGGCAGACAAAGGGTGATCACATGCAAATGGTAGCTACCGATGGTCACCGTTTAGCTAAAATGTCTACCGAAAACAAGAGACTTAAGGGGATGTATGAGGATGTTATTATTCCGCCAAAAGTTCTTGATTTGATTTCAAAGTTTGCTGGTGAGAAGACGAGTGAGCTTGGAATTGTTTTTGGTGAGAATAATATAATCTTTAATTTGGGGGATATTATTTTAACTTCACGATTGCTTGAGGGACAATATCCAGACTTTGATCAGGTAATACCTAAAGATAACGATAAGAAACTTGTGATTGCTCGCGACGAGTTAGCTTCTGCGGTACGGAGAGTTTCTATTCTATCAAATGTTTTAACACATCAGGTTAAGTTCTCCCTGAAGAAAAACTCAATTACTCTTTCAACTACCAATGCAGATATGGCGGGTGAAGGAACAGAGACTCTGGAATGCGACTACGATGGCGAGCCTCTTGAGCTTGGATATAATGCTAACTACATTGTTGAGATACTTGGCAAAATAGACAGTGATGATGTTGTTTTTGAATTGTCTTCATCGGTAGCGGCGGGGCTGATTTACAATGTTGATAAATCAAAAGATGACTATCTTTGCCTTGTAATGCCTTTACGCCTTTCGGACTAATGAAAACGAAAGATTTTTTAAATATGGCAGGTGGTAACATCTGTCATTTTTTATTGTAATGCGTAATTTCTTTTAAGAATATGTATATTGAATCGCTCAAACTAACCTCTTTCAGGAACTTCTCATCTTTTATATTAAAGCCCGATAAAGGTATCAATATCTTATATGGTTCAAATGGCTCTGGGAAGACAAACATTCTGGAAAGCATATTTCTGCTGTGTTTAGGCAGATCACAGCGCGGCGCTCATGATTCAGCTATGTCAACCAATGGCGAGGATGTCTATCGAGTTGAGGGGACAATTGGATTGGATGATAGTTTACACACTTGCAGTGTCGCCTGCCAACGCGGCTCAAGCAAGAAGATAACAATTGACGGAGCTACTGCAAAAACCTCAGAATTATTCAATCGGCACAGTGTTGTCTCCATTGGGCCGGAGGATTATCTTATTATTAGTGGCGCACCGTCCATGCGTCGGACATTTCTTGATACATATATCTCGCAATTTTCAAGAGAGTATCTATCTCGGCTCATTGATTACCAGCGTACCCTTGCTCAGAAAAATGCGGCACTTAAAAGTGAACAGGATCCATCTCCCTTTAATTCATTACTCGTTCCATTGGGGGCGGATATAACTTTGTCTCGTAGTCATTTTGTGCAATTCCTTTCAGAAAAGTCTGCCCATTATTACAAAAGTATATCAGACGGCGGACTGCTTGAGCTTGGATATCACTCGTCTGTGTGTCCGGGAACACAGCCCGATGAAATAGATAGCATATTGAGTAGCTTCGAGTCGAGGTTATATGATTTCAGCGAACGTGAGAAAATTATGAAAACAGCTATGATTGGACCTCATCGCGACGACCTTCAGGTGAAAATTTCAGGTTATCAAGCTCGCACGCACGCTTCGCGGGGGGAAATTCGTACAGCGTCTATCGCCTTGAAGCTGGCAGTGTATCATCTGTTAAGACAGGAACGGAAGAGAACCCCGGTGCTTTTGTTGGATGAGATTTTTAGTGAGCTTGATAAAAATAGATCGGAGGCGCTTATTGAGTCATTTTCAGATTTTGGCCAGTTATTTCTTACTTCAGCAGTTGATCCGATAGAAACCATGCAAGGGCGTGGAACTGCGCTCAGGTTGCATAGTGGGGAGTTAAAGAGGAAAAGATGATGTCGGGCCTGAGACTGGAAGGTGTTTGTAAAAAGTTTGGGAACATCAGTGTGCTCAATGGCATTTCCCTAACACTGGAAAAGGGGGAACTTCTCGTTGTATTGGGACCTTCAGGGTGTGGCAAATCGACTCTTTTACGGCTGATTGCAGGGCTGGAATCTCTTGATAGCGGGTCTATCTACTTTGGAAGCAAACGCATAGATAATCTTCAGCCAAAAGACAGGGGAATAGCGATGGTATTTCAAAATTATAGCCTCTATCCTCATATGACCGTAGAAAAAAATCTCGCCTTTCCACTCAAAATTTCTGGAAAGAAACGTGGAGAAATCGATTTGCGAGTAAAGGAAGTAGCATCGTTGCTTGGCCTGTCTGAGAAACTCGGGGTTCGTCCGGCGGAACTTTCCGGAGGGCAGCGCCAACGTGTCGCCCTTGGCAGAGCAATAATTCGCAAGCCGGAGCTGTTTCTTCTCGATGAGCCATTGTCTAATCTTGATGCTGACCTTCGGAGTCGGATGCGAAAAGAAATTGTCCGCATTCAGAGAAATCTTGATATTACAACTATTCATGTAACTCACGATCAGGCTGAAGCTTTAACTATGGCAGACAGGATAGCGGTGCTGAATGATGGGGTTTTGCTTCAAGTAGGAAATCCCGGCGATTTGTATACCAAGCCGGCAAATTTGTTTGTTGCTGGTTTTCTTGGGTTTCCTCGTATCAATATAATGCGAGCCATAATTGACAATAACTCTTTGTCCCCGTTTGGCATAGAGATGTCTAAGCTTCCCGTTTCACTCGCACGGGAAGAAGTCCTGGTTGGAATTCGCCCTGAACATATTAGACTTGATAGAGAAGCGGAAAACCCCGCCACTGTTGTTGAGTCAGAGTATCTTGGGGACCAGCATATAGTTACACTAAGATTTAAGGATGAGCTATTGATGGTTTCTAAGGTTGAAGAGGATTTTCAGAAAGGCGCGAAAGTGAAGTTTACTTTCAACCCGAAAGATTTGCTTTTCTTTGATACTGAAAACGGTAAGAGAATTACTTCGCATTAAGTCCGCATTCGAAAAAAAACAAAAAAACTGCATTTTTCCCTTGATTTTTCTATTACTTGTATATATACTCTATAATAGGAAAATGGTATAATTGAAGAGGATGAAATACTATTAGGTAATGAGTTCTTCTATGTGTTTTTCTATTATACAAATCTATGATATGAAAGTTAACAAGTTGTTAAAAAAATAGCTCGGATTTTACTATGAGGCCGGTAAGGCCGGTTGTAGTGAAAGACTGTGACTTATTACCATTTTAACCGTTAACCGCTCTGAAAACAGGAAGGAGGGTTGAGTTTTCGTAGTTCACTGAGGGCATTTATGGGATTATCTCGCAATGTCTTCGCGATTGAGTAACTGTTTTAATTATTTTGAAGAGGTATGTTATGCTAAATTGGAGAAAGAGAATACCGATTCTTGTAATCGCTCTTTCTATTCTGGCTCTTGGAGCTATAGCATTCAGCGGCAATTCCCCTGAACAGGAGAAAGCTGAAGCTCAGGCTCAAGAGAATGCCCTTCGCAGCGTTGATAATCAGGCTACGATTTCTGCTGACCTGGCCGCCAAATGGGCTATGGAGGAAGAAATCGCAGCAAAAATAGCTGCTGAGGAAGAAGAGGAAGAAGAAGAAATTGTCATCAAGGAAGCATATTCCACGCGTGACAATACAAAAGGCGCGGCAAGTATTATTATAGGCCACGACCTGAATAAATTTGACCCTGCTTCTGTCTATTTTAGTGAAGATTTCGAAAGTGAGACTTTTCCACCTACCGGTTGGGACACGGTCAATACAGATCCCGGTTATGGTTTCTTTTCTGGAACATATTCTAGTGGAACCCAGGCCGCTCTGGTAACCTGGCATGCTGCTGGCTATCAGCAGGACGAGTGGATGATATCTCCGTCGGCTGACCTTACCGGCGCAGGCACAGATATCAGGCTCGATTTCTGGTTCCTGAAAGGCTATGCCTATCCGCATGAGTTCAAGATCTATGTCGCCACTGACGGCGTCACTTTTAACCAAGTGTGGGATTCAGACGTAGAAGGTGCCGGATATCCTGACTTTACTTGGACCAATGAGACGATAGACATGAGCGCTTACATTGGTGAAGGCGATGTCACGGTTGGCTTCCAGTACTATGGTATGGATGCCGACCTGTTTGGTCTGGATGATGTTGTCTTGACCGACGATGCCGCCGCGACAGGTCGTTGTTGCTCTGGTCCTGATCCGTATAACCCTGTCTGTGAAGAAGATGTAACTCTGGAATACTGTAACGGCGTGGGCGGTTCATGGCTCGAAGGTGGTAACTGCACTGATGATCCTTGCCCGATCCCGGACGAGAACGACGAATGCGCCAATGTTACCCCGGAAATGCTACCATACACATTCATGGGCAATAACGAAGCCGCTACGTATGATACAGAATGCCAGTATTTTGGTGATCATCCAAATGTTTGGATTGCCTTTGAAATTACCGAATGTATGGATGTCACATTAACCTACTGTGGTTGTCCGGCCGGCTGGGGCAACGGTTGGTTGAACCTGATTACTGACTGCAGTTGCGCTGAGGGTACGCTTATCAGCTTCACCGACTATGATTTCGACTGCTCCAACGGCAACCCACAGATCTATTTTGATCACCTTGAAGCAGGTACATACTATTACCCGATTATGCTTGACCCGGGCAATGGTGCCGCAGGCGACTATGTGATTGAGGTCACAGGAGAAGCCTGCCCGCCGATGACACCGGGTGATGCCTGCGAAGATCCTTTCGTGGTCAATATCGGTTCTGGCGATCTGCCTTATACAATTGCCAATCAATACACCTGTGGCCGGCAGAATCTCTATAGTGAGACCTGTCTCGGTTACTACGATGGTGGCGAGGACTTGATTGTTCAGCTCAATCTCGCTGATGATATGGATGTGAACATCACTTTGGATCCCAAGGGGACGACTTATTCCGGTATGGGCATCTCCAGTGCTTGCCCGGATGATGCCGGCGAGTGTATTGCTTCCATTACTGGTTACAGCGGAGATCCGAAAGTAATCAGCGCTTTGAGTCTGACAGCAGGCTCCTACTACATCATTGTTGACACCTGGCCATCGCCTGACTGCATCCCTGACCTTGACATTATTATCGAGGAGTATGGTGGTGCTCAGGAAGGTGACAACTGTGAGGCTCCAATCAAAATCGATTACCCTGGTTTCCCCGGAGATTTCGGACAGACAACCTGCGGCAGGATTAATGACTATGAGGATACCGACCTCGGTTATTATGACGGCGGCGAGGATATCATTTATGAAATTTCTGTCCTTTCGACAGTAACTGTAAATGTAACTCTTGATCCGAAGGGTACTGGTTATGCTGGCATGGGACTTTTCAGCGACTGTCCACCGACCAGCATCATTGATATGGAGACCGGCTACAGTAGCGATCCCAAGAGCATGACCTGCTTAACCCTTGAACCGGGTGTGTATTATCTTATGGTCGATACCTGGCCGTCACCAGATTGTATTCCGGATTTTGATCTGACAATCACAGATACAACCTGTGAAGCTTTGGAGAACGATAACTGCGCTGATGCCATCCCGGTAGGCGAAGTGATGGATCTGGCGTTCTCGACTGATGCAGCTACCTTTGACGGCGGCGGCACATGCTTAACATCTCCGAATATCTGGTACTGTTACACAGCCACTCAGGACGGTGATGCTACTATCACCCTGTGTGGTTCCGACTACGATACCAAGATGGCCGTCTATGACGGTTGTTCATGTGATCCTCTGGGCGCCGAGCTTGGCTGTAACGACGACTCAGACTGCGATTTCAAAGACTTGCAGTCAACAGTCAAAATTCCAGTTGTTGCCGGTAACTCGTACCTTGTCGAGGTTGGCGGTTACAGCTCCAGCACGGGTCCTGGTGTGTTAAGCATCTGG
>JAYEIF010000139.1:0-2477 GCA_034659895.1 Candidatus Zixiibacteriota bacterium | reverse complement strand
TCTATCATTGTCATTCCTCTATCATTGTCATTCCTCTATCATTGTCATTCCTCTTATATTGTCATTCCTGCGGAAGCAGGAATCCAGCAGGCATTGCCTGTTCAATTATATCAACTGAATTTGGAAATGCGCCGAGGCGTGACTGGATACCAGCGTTCGCTGGTATGACAAATTCGCTGGTATGACAAATCCATTAGTGCTCAGGTATAAAGAACACTTTTTCAATACACTACTATCAAGGCTCTCTCTTGAGACGATGTCTCTCTTGAGATGATGTCTCTCTTGAGATGATATCTCTTGAGACGATGTCTCTCTTGAGATGATATCTCTTGAGACGATGTCTCTTTCATAAAAAAGCAAACCCCGGCCGATATCCTATGGCCAAGGTTTGCTTCCACTTGTTGGGAACTCAAATTCAAAGAAAAAACTGTCGATCAAACTCTCACTTCGTTATACTCTTAATCAAAACTAAGGTTTCATTTTATAAAGTAACGAATGATAATTCAACGAATGATAGTTCTTACTCTTGCCAAAGGGTTCAATAAGTATTTAATTTAGGGTTTTGACAACCGATGAGTGTAATTATCATAACACTATATATGCGGAGTATTTGCAGATGGATTATAAGATACGAACTAAAATTCGACAGATAATGGTTGAAGATAAGATTCCAATTGATTCACAGGTTACTATTCTTGGCCTTGCTCGAACGGTGCGCAAAAGCAAAAATGTAGCATTTATCGAGATCAATGACGGTTCTTGTATGCCAAGTATTCAGACAGTAATAACGGAACCTGAGAAGTTTCCTGTTCTGGATAAAATCCTTACCGGAGCATCTGTACGGGTGAAGGGCAAATTGGTTCCATCCCAGGGCAAGGGGCAAAAGTACGAAGTTGCAGTCGAATCTCTTGATTTAATCGGCGAGGCTGGTTCAGACTATCCATTGCAAAAAAAGCCGCATAGTTTTGAGTTCCTTCGTGAGATTGCTCATATTCGGCCGCGTACAAATACCTTTGGGGCTGTTAACAGGGTGCGCTCTCGTCTGGCTTTTGCCATTCATAAGTATTATCAGGATCGCGGCTTCTATTATATTCATACACCAATTGTTACTGCCTCTGATTGTGAAGGTGCGGGCGATTTATTTCGCGTGACTACTTTTGATTTGGATGCTGTTCCGAAGAAGGAAGGAAAGATAGATTGGGAAAGCGATTTCTTTGCTACTGAGGCTTATTTAACTGTGTCCGGACAGCTTGAGGGTGAATTGATGGCTACTGCTTTAGGCGATATCTACACTTTTGGGCCAACATTTCGAGCCGAGAACTCCAACACCATGCGGCACGCTTCAGAATTCTGGATGATAGAGCCGGAAATGGCATGGGCCGACCTTGATGACAACATGGACCTTGCCGAGGATTTTCTGAAATATCTATTCCGATTCGCTCTGGAGGATTGTGCCGACGATATGGAATTCTTCAATAAGTGGATTGACAAGGAGCTTATTTCCACTCTCGAAAGCTGTATAAAGGATGAGTTCGAGCGCATTTCTTACACTGATGCTATGAAGTTGCTTGAGAAATCGGGCGAGAAGTTTGAGTTTCCGGTTAAGTGGGGATCCGATCTTCAGACAGAACACGAACGCTATCTGACTGAGAAAGTGTTCAAGAAACCCGTTATCGTTTATGATTACCCACTGGATATTAAAGCTTTCTATATGCGGGTCAATGACGACTGGAAAACAGCACGAGCAATGGATGTGCTGGTGCCGCGCGTGGGAGAGATAATCGGCGGATCACAGCGTGAAGAACGGCTTGATGTTCTCAAGAAACATTTGAAGAGAAAGGGCATCACCGATTTTGAACCATTTGGATGGTATTTTGATATTCGCAAATGGGGTACGATGCCGCACTCTGGGTTTGGTCTCGGATTTGACAGAATCGTGATGTACATTACAGGTATGGCAAACATCCGCGATGTTCAATCATTTCCCCGTGTCCCGAGGTGGGCGAAGTTTTAGATTTTAGGAGGAAAACATGAAAATACTGCCCCTGTTCATTATCATTTGTACCTTTATGTTTGTAGTATCTTGCGATGATGACGGTGTAAGCAACAATGAAACCTCATCTGTTATTATGCCCCTTACTATCGGTAATTCCTGGAATTGGGAAAAACTGGGGACGAATTCTTTAGGGGATACTCTTCGGATTGATACATGCCATAATATTGTTCTAAGTGATACAACAATTGAGTCGGAAACATGGTACAAGCTTGGGTCTAATTGTGGAAAGGTTGGACTTAAAACAAATCGCAGTGATGGCCTCTGGATCAGGATTATCTCTGATGAACCAAATCTTATCGCTAAATATCCCGCATCAGTTGGTGACCACTGGTTCAACCACGATAGCACAACCGAATGGACTACTATAATAACTGACACCGTGATAACAGTACCTGCCGGGACATATAGTTGTATTGGGTAT
>JAYEIF010000138.1:0-12906 GCA_034659895.1 Candidatus Zixiibacteriota bacterium | reverse complement strand
CGAGAGGATAACACGAACAACAATAAACACATAATTATGAAATGAACAAAAATATATGGATGTATATATTGAAAATATAGTGGCATAATGAAGGCGTAATGAAACAAACAGAATCAACCTTAAAAAACAGTCGCCAAACTGTCTAAACAACCGGAGCCATGTATATGAGTCGCAAGGGAGATTGCTGGGATCCGCCGCAGGCGGACTTATCGAGAACAATCACGCCTGCCTGCCTGTCGGCGGACACGGTCGGCGCACAGGCTAAGACAAGACAGGAGGCCAAAGCGCTGAAAGTACGCCGGGGCGTGAAGATATTCGAGTACATCGAAGTGTTTTATAACCGTCAACGCCGTCACTCGACTCTGGGTTACAAAAGCTCGCTTGACTTCGAGAGACAGCAAATACTATCTTCTTAACCTGTCCATTTTATCGGGGGAGGAACCCTTTTATCCTTAACCTATTACAGACAACTGAGCATACTTAACCATGATTTTCTTTCTTCCTATACCGGTAAACATTATGGTCAAAGTAAGCGATTCGCCGTAACCCTCAACTTCGAATATCTTTCCTCGTCCAAACGTAGGATGTTGAACTATTCTTCCGATGCGGAAAGCTTCATGCCCCTCATATTCGTAGTGAATTCCCTCTGTGGCAGCATCCATTGAGCGAGTTTTACTCTCTTCCGATGTATTGTGCCATCTTAATTGATGATTGAATTGTATTCGATAGTCAAAAGTTTCTATGAGTTCTTTCGGTATTTCTTTGATGAAGCGTGATGGCGCTGATTGTCCGCTGTTGAAGCGGTGACGGTTAGTTGCGGCGGATAGATAGAGCCTTCGAGCAGCCCGGGTAGCCCCGACATAAAACAGCCGTCGTTCTTCTTCTAATTGTTCGGGGTCAGAAATCGAGCGCGCCAGAGGAAATAATCCCTCCTCAAGCCCGACCAGAAAAACCGAGCTGTATTCAAGTCCCTTTGCTGTATGGATAGTCATCAATGTAAGCTTGTCCTCAATTTCGGCGTAACTATCAAGATCAATAAAGAGCGATATCTCGGCAAGATAATTGACAAGTGTAGGAGATTCATTGCTGTTTGCGTATTCAGTCATACCATCAATAAGAGCCGCCACATTCTCCACGCGAGTCTGCCCTGTGATTTTATCCTCAGTCTGCAATTCCTCAATAATTTTCAGATCCTCTATTAGGTCTTCAGTAAGTATATCAACAAAAGTGGTTTCGTTTTTCTTGCGGAATTTTTCGATGATATCAGTAAAACCTTTGATACGTCCAACACGAGTTTTCAGTTCCGGCCATTTTGATGCTTGCAATGCTACTGAATAAAGCGACAGATATTCCCTCCGCGCTATTTTGCCTATGTTGTTGACTGTCTGTTGTCCAATTCCTCGTTTCGGTGAGTTGATAGTCCGAATGAATGAAACATCATCGTGCATATTGGATATCAACTTAAGATAAGCAAGGACATCTTTGATTTCCTTGCGTTCATAGAAAGATATTCCTCCAACAATCTGGTATGGAATATCACGCCGCCGCAAATCCTCTTCAAAAGTCCTTGATTGGGCATTGGTGCGATATAAAATGACGCTATCCTTCAGATAACAGTCAGACTGATTCGACACGATTTGATCGATGACACGTGTCGCCTCATCGCGGGGAGTATCCACAAGACATAAATTGATTTTCTCACCGCCGGTAAGATTTGTTCGAAGGATTTTCCCCTTGCGCGCAATGTTGTTTTTAATCACACCGGAAGCGGCCTTGAGGATTACATCTGTTGAACGGTAGTTCAACTCTAGTTTAATCAGTTTGGCTCCGGGGAAATCCTGTTCAAAATCAAGGATATTGCGGATATCTGCTCCTCGCCAGCCATAGATTGACTGGTCTTCATCACCAACAACACAGATGTTATGCTTTTCATTGACAAGAGCTTTCAGAAGCAGATACTGGACATGGTTTGTGTCCTGATATTCATCCACTAGGATATACCGGAAACGCCTTCGGTAGTGATTGCCGACATCCTCATTGTGAGTAAGCAATTGTACCGCATTGAATAACAGGTCGTCGAAATCCATTGCATTGCATTCCCGCAATCGCTCTTGGTATAAAGAGTAGATATCGGCGGTAGTGGATTCAAAATATCCGGATGCTTGTTGAGTAAAATCTGAAACACCTATCATTTTGTTTTTTGCATTGGATATTTTTCGCAGTTGTGCTTTGGGTGTAAATTGTGTTGTCGAAAGATTAAGGTCTTTCAAGCAACTCTTTATAAGTGTTAAGGAATCAGCGGCATCGTAGATAACAAAATTGCTGCTATAACCTATGGTCTCTACTTCTCGGCGAAGCAATCGGGCGCAGAATGAGTGAAAGGTTGAGACATTCATTTCCGAGATGTTACCGCCTAACAGTGTTGCTACTCGTTCTTTCATTTCTCCGGCCGCTTTGTTGGTGAAAGTAACAGCCAGTATTTGATACGGCTCAGCTAATTGTTGAGTAATGATATATGCCAACCGACTGGTAAGTACGCGAGTTTTGCCGGAACCGGCCCCAGCCACAACTAAAATGGGACCTTCGGTAGTAGTAACTGCCTTATGCTGGGCATCATTGAGGTCTTGCAATAATTGACTCATAGTACAGATACGAATATAGTCGTAACACAATCGAAAGCAATCGGATTTGTTCTAACGGTGGAAACTAAAAAAATCGCCGCAACACAATTGCGGCGACCTTATGATTATATTCTGTCAGTAAACGTTATTCGTACACCGAAATCCGTTTACCGCTGCGGCCAACCCGTTCGAATTTCACCACTCCGGTAATTTTTGCAAACAACGTATTATCCGAACCGATACCAACATTGTAACCCGGCTTAAGTGGAGTACCACATTGTCGAACTATGATTGATCCCGCAGGTACTGCCTGGCCATCGAAAATTTTAACTCCCCGACGCTGTGCATTGGAGTCACGACCATTCTTTGATGAACCAACACCTTTTTTATGAGCCATAACAAACCTCTATATAAACTTATTCTTTTTCTTTCATCTTAGAGCATACGCTCTAAAAACAATTATCGGCCGACCAAAGTCCAATAATAGTTTATTATAATACATAAATCAACAGAAAATGCAAGCAAAATCGACAGTTGCACCTGCGGAATATCTGCTCTATATTTATAAAATAAAAATAGGAGCAGAATATGTCTGAAAGAGTAAAAGAGTATAGGAAGGAACGGGAAAAGCTTAATGAACTGGTTCTTTCCAGCGATAATGTTAATATGAAGCGTTTTTTTGCGCTAGATTCCGCAGTTTACCGTGATGGTGCGCTGGATGCAAAAAACAAAGGAGTTGTTTGGGTTAACGGCGTCGCTGGAGCTAAGGCGTCATCGACGCTAAGGCGTCACCGACGCTAAAGCGTCACTGACGCTAAGATGTGATGATTGTGTCACTTATCATATAATTGGAGCTCGTGAAATAGGAGTTATCAATTTAGAATTTGAAGAAGTAATGTCAGTAGCATTCGTAATAGGAGGATAGATTACAATTCCTAATATCCTACAAGCTATAAGACTATGGAAGGAGATGGAAAACTAATGCGATTTATACCGTTGTACCTGCTGTTGATTGTTTGTATTACACTCACTGCTAACTCTAAGGCTGAGAGCGGAAAACAGATGGCGGCAGCCTTTGAAGAGAAATATCCATTTTTTACAATGAAAGACACGGCATTCACTTTCGATAGTGAGTTTAACTTGCCGGATGGATATCGTTATATGGACTCAACCGAACTAACTTCATATCAGTATTGGATATCCGGATTTCCACTCTGGCATAGATACAAACCTGTAGGTATCTGGAAAGGCGGCAAACGGTTTGAAGCTGACGAAGTTTCCCGGGTAGTAAATCTACCGTGGAAAGGCCAAAACTTTGATGATGTTGGTTTTCCAATTTACATTCTGGCGGAGTATCTGCGCCACCTGCACAGAGAATCGGAATTGGCAATTATCCCGCGGCTGGGCGACACACTTGACTATCCCACATGGCTTCACAGCAAATTTGTCCTGACCGGTTTGGGAGCAGTCAAGTTGATTCGGGTTGAGCAACGAGACACCAGCGTATATGAATATTATAAGCTTCTCGATATAATGATGAGGCATTCAATATACAAAAGTCTGACAGCCAATGTTGACTCCATTCCAATTGAGAATATTGCCCCCGGAGATCTTCTTATTGGTCATGATAAGCAAGGGCGCAAGGGGAGTGTTTACTTTGTGATGAATATGATTATAAACAAATCAGGGGAGAAATTATACTGCGTAGCCACAGGATGTCCGGAAGCTTGCGATTTTCATATACCTCTGATGAATCTCAATCGGGATAATCCTTGGATTGATGCAAATCGTTTACAAGAGCTTATCTCAGATTACCCTTTCTATGGAGCCTTCCGTTGGAGAATCCCTTAGCTCTTTCATTGATAGCTTGACATTAAAAGCAATCATAAGCTATGTTGTTCAAGTTATTCAGGCAGTGGAATTGCACGGTGCCGGACGCAATACGTTGTTATCAATTGGCGACCTATATTAGATTTAAGAGGACTATCAGATTTGACCATTCTGATTTCTACAATTGCCTTAAATCTCGACACAAAGTCTGTTGCATTAGGATAAGCGACAAAAACAGGTAGGAAATGATACGATTCTTTGCAAATTTGCTTTGTCTGCTTCTGGCTGTGATAATAACTCAGGTAGCATCAGTGCAGGCACGTTTTATTCGCGGGCAGGCTGTAACTTTCGCCGACTTCTCTCATATTCAACAAGTTGTGGCTTCATCTTCGCATGTCTATTTCCTTACTACTGAAGGAATAACTCGCTACAATAAGGAAAGCAAGACGTGGGAAAAACCACTCACCGGTACAGGTAGAATTAATCACGATGATATTCAACAAATCTGGGTAGATGAATTCGACGACGATCTGTATGCTGAGACTTCAATGGGCTTGTTTGAATATGATGTGCTTTTTGAATCTTGGTACCCGGTTACAGAGATACCGAAAATGGACAGCCCAACCAGACATATCAGCCCGCCTTCTATTATGTATCCTCCGGGAAGATTCAATTACGATGGCGGTACAGGAAATTTGATTGATTTTTGGGGAAGGTATTTCAAATTAGTCGATGTTCTCGATGATGGATTTGGCGAACTCTGGATTGGCACTTGGGGTTGTGGCGCTCTGACTGCTGGAAACACGTCACATTTTCTCAAGTTACTCCCTTACGGCCTCCTTCAGAATCGAGTCAACGCCATTTATTACGACAATGGCATTCTCTGGGTCTCCGGAGCTGTAATTGGAAATTTCCGCACCGGCCTGACAAGGTTTGATTCAGATAAAAGTGAGTTTTCATATATTGAATCCGGCATTACGCCGGATTTTCCTGCGGTTGATGTTAATTGCCTTGCGGGAGATAGTAACAACATTTATATCGGCACTCCATTTGGGTTGCTGATTCTCGATCGGCAAACCGAACAATTCGATAGACAAATTGCTCTTCGTGATGATTTCCGCAGTGGAAATGTGTTAAGTTTACTTGTTAAGGGTGATACACTTTTTGCGGGTACAGATGCTGGGCTCGTCATGGTAACTCTGTCTCCCGATTCAACTCGGGTAGTCCGACCTACTCAGTTCTCTAATGCTATTATCTATGACTTGGAGTTGGTTGATGCCACTGTTTGGATTGCCTCCAGTATCGGAGCTTATCGTATCAAATTAGGTTCAGGAAAACTACAGCGTTTTTCCGATCCCGACATGATACTGTTCGGCGATGTGTATGATATCGAGCATTTCGAGGAATACCTTTGGTTTCTTGCAGATGAAGGCTTGGTAAAGCTAAACACGGAAACTGCGGAATCCCAATCTTACCATAAAGTAACAGAGCGGCTTACACCAAACTCTTTAGCTGTCAATGACACGATTGCGGCTGTAGCTTCAGACAAAGGGTTGACTATTCTATTTCATGCCAATAAAAATCCATTCACTCGCGATTTTACGACCGCCGATGGGCTGCCATCCAATTTCACTTATTCCGTTTTGATGGATGGCGACTATTTATGGTTGGGTTCAGATGAAGGATTGACTCACTTTCTATGGAATAACCACGAGCGTACCGATTGATAGTTTATCTCAATGATTGATATTGATTACTCTTTAACTATTTGTTACTATTAAAGTAGTTAAGTTATTGATTTTGAGACTGTAAGGTTCAAACTACGGAAACATCATGCCATTAATTTTAGAGCATTTCTGGCTTAAATTGGCTGCGGTTGTAATAGGATTTCTGCTTTGGTTTCACGTTGCCACAGAGAAGGTCTACAACCATGAAATACACCTTCCAGTTACTGAAATCGCATTGGATGATTCACTGACCCTGAGCAAGCCACCTCCAGAGTCATTGACAGTGATTGTCTCAAGCACAGGTAAGCAATTGTTACGCACAGGCTGGCGACGGCGAGGTCTGCGTATTAACGCCACTAAGTTTCACAGTGGTCATTATATGGTGAATCTCAATATGAATAATACTTCTCTCGTTGATGCCACACAGTCTGTTACTCTTGACGAAATCATCTCTTCCAGTTCAACCGCTTTTGATATCGATTATCTTTCGAGTAAAACAGTTGATGTTCTCCTTGATCTGGCAGTGGACCCGGATGATGGTTTTGCCGTCAATCGCATATCAGCACCCGAACCCAATCAGGTTACGGTGGAAGGCGCACGTGCTATGTTGCGACGGATAAATGCTGTAAATACTGTCCATAAAGAACTTTCCGGTCTCCGAAGTAATATCGAAGTCACTCTTCCACTACTCCCTCCAAATGGATATAAGATGTGTTTAGCGCCTGAGTCGGTACTGGTAACAATCGAGATTGTACCTGTCAAAACGCGTGTGTTCAAATCCATCCCGATTGTAGCCTATAATACCCCGCCCGAATCCGATATCCAATTAAGCCCAACTTCACTTGATATTGAACTCACCGGTCCCCCTGATGACATAGACTTGCTGAACCGCAATGCCTTGGTTGCTTCGGTTGACTTCCAAAAACGAGACAGCGCCGGAAATGCCACAATAAAAATCGAATGTCCTTCCCGCTTTCGCGTAAAAAGGTCATCGAATAATACAGTTATATTCTCGTTCCATTAATATGCTGGTGTTAGGAATCGAAACATCCTGTGATGAAACCGCAGCAGCGGTTGTAGCTGATGGAAAGGATATTCTTTCAAATGTAATCCTTTCACAGGTTGACCATGTTCGGTTTGGCGGGGTGGTGCCGGAAATTGCCGGACGGGCACATCTGAAAACGATTGTCCCGATATACCGTCAGGCACTTGAGGAGGCATCTGTTTCATTATCCGATATTGACCTAATTGCAGCTACTATGGGACCCGGTCTCATCGGAGCGTTGTTAGTTGGACTGACATTTGCCAAGGGACTCGCATGGGCAGCAGCTAAACCATTTATTCCAGTCAACCATATTGAGGGTCACCTCGCCGCCAATTTAGTACAGCATCATAATTTAAATCATCACCATCTAACTCTTATAGTCTCCGGTGGACATACGATGCTGGTCGAAGTTAAAGAATTTGGAAAGTATGATGTTCTTGGGCAGACAAAGGATGATGCCGCAGGCGAAGCATACGACAAGATTGCCAAGCTCCTTGGGTTGGGTTACCCGGGAGGAGCTAAGCTTGACGAACTGGCTCAACAGGGTAACCCCAATTACGTAAAGTTTCCACGAGCTATTATTAATGAGAAGAATTACCGATTCTCATTTTCAGGTTTGAAAACGGCTGTGGCATTACACATAAACAAACTCGATTCCGAAGAATTGAAACGTCGTCGGTCCGACATTGCAGCTTCGTTTCAGGAGGCGGTGGCTGAAGTTCTAACCACCAAGACTCTACGGGCTGCTCGTGAACGTGGTATTACTGATGTTACTCTTTCTGGCGGTGTAGCCGCTAACAGTCGCCTCAGAGCTTTACTCAAGAACAAGTTAGAGAGAGAAGGAAAGCGGTTACTGTATCCAGAATCCGAATTGTGTACAGACAACGCTGTGATGATTGCCACTGCTGGTTATCACCGGTATAAAAAGGAAGGACCGGGCGAGTTTGCTGCAAATGCTGTACCGTATTTGCGACTGGAATAGGACTATAAATTGAGTATTGAAACATTTTCTAATTTTGTGGATAACTCCAGATATTAAATTTCTCGTCTATCCTGCCATTTGTTTGTTGTCTAGTTTTTTAGAGAAAGAGATTCCGTCAGCGTTGTCGAGATTCAAATAGCATATTGTTCTGACTAAACAAGCAAAACTTAATGTTACGAATTATCATACCATTGGTTACACTAAGGCAAGCTCATGACCGTTAAAACTGTTAGAAACCTGCGTCGGTTGTCACAATTTATTTTCTTTTGTGTATTCTTATGGCTAATTGTTAAGACTGCTTTTGGAGTAACAGCAAGTTTCAACTGGAGTAACGGAATAAATCTGCCATTTCCGGTTTCGATAGCATTGCAGTTTGATCCGCTGACAGCGCTGGCAATGTTATTGGCTACCGGCAGTCTGTACAAGGATATGCTCTGGTCGCTGGTTATTCTGATACCGACAATTTTTCTGGGACGTTTTTTCTGTGGTTGGGTATGTCCCATGGGAACACTCAATCACTGGATATCAGAAATTCCATTAGGACGATTTTCGCGAAAACCTAATGCGAAGATTAAATCAAATCAATACAAAAAATACCAGCGGATAAAATACTATATTCTCTTTTTCTTTCTCGGCGCCGCTCTGGTTGGCATTTTACAAGTTGGTCTGCTTGACCCATTGTCACTTCTGGCGCGTTCTTTAGGAATTGCTGTCTTGCCGACATTGCACATTGCGGCAAGCAGTACGCTCAATTGGATCAAGGGATTCGGAATCTCGCCCTTGACTGTAACCGCACAGGCAATTTATGATGGCATTGCATATTTCTTATTTCCTCTCAGACAATTGCATTTCAATACAATTTTCTCTATCGGTTTGCTCTTTCTTCTGATATTGATACTCAACCGTGTTGTCTCCCGTTTCTGGTGTCGGTATCTTTGTCCTCTTGGAGCACTGCTTGGATTGTTCTCGCGGTTTGCGCTTCTGAAGCTTGATAAAGATGAATCTTCATGCAATCAGTGTCAGGATTGTATGTTGCACTGCCAAGGAGGTGCTAATCCGAATATTGGTTCACGCTGGCGTCAATCGGAATGCCATCTTTGTCTAAATTGTCAGGCATCCTGTCCCAACAGCTCTATTCATTTTACCTTCTTTCCGAAAAAGAAAGCCACTACGAAAAATCCTCCGACAAAATCGGGTATAGACGTAACACGCAGGAAAGTAACTGCATCGATAGCAGGTGGATTAGCGATGTGGCCATTGTTTCGCTTTGGTGATGTTTCCAAAGTCAATGCTAATCCGTATCTCATTCGACCTCCCGGTGCGCTCCCCGAAAAGGATTTCATGTCCCGCTGTATCAAATGCGGTCAGTGTATACGCGTATGTCCAAATAATGCTCTGCATCCCACCCTGCTTGAGTCTGGAATAGAGGGTGTCTGGACACCTGTTCTCATACCAAGGATTGGTTACTGTGAACCTGACTGTACCAAGTGCGGGGAAGTCTGCCCGACAGGGGCTATCACACAATTCACACAGGCTCAGAGGAAAGGAAGTAAAGAGAGCCCTCCTATCCGTATCGGCACTGCCTTTTTCGATCACGAACGTTGTCTGCCATGGGCGACGGCTTCCAGATGTATGGCTCCATGTGAGGAATGGTGTCCAACATCACCGAAAGCAATTACTCTGAAGGTAGAGACGGCTATTAATAGCGATGGGAACTTTGTGAAAGTCAGACGTCCATACGTAGAACTTGATTTGTGCACCGGTTGCGGAGCTTGTGAATATGCTTGTTTGCTGGATGGTAAACCGGGGGTATATGTTACTTCTGAGGGTGAGTCCAGATCACGCGATAACCAGACTCTTCAGAAACGCAAGCCATAGTTAGGGTCTGCTGAATAAAGTACCTGTCCGCTCGACAGGCGGGTAAGTTCTTTGTTCATAAATAGATAAACATGTTTTGTATTGTTTCAAGTGAAAGGGTTTTGTTATGAATAGCTTAAAAGGCTTGCACTTGATAAACATTCTACACGCCACGGCGCACTTCCTGTGCGCCGACAGGCACGTCAGCTCGCGTAGCAGCGGGGCTTGTCTCCGCTGTGTGTATAGAAACGGGCGACACAAGGCCGCCCGCTACCTGTCCGCTTGACAGGCGGGCGCGAATTTGAGATTATGGTACATAATAACTAATTATTCAACAAGCCTTAGTTAAATACAATGCGTCTTTGGACATTACAGCGACACCTAACCTGAGTGCGATAATACCAGTGTTCCCAACAGGGCTATTACTACTAGTCCAATCAGAGATATCAGCAACCATTGCAAGCCAATCAATGGAAGCAGAACAGTTAGTGTAAATAATGCGCCAACCGCCGAGCCAGTCAACTCGAAGGCATAACCTTTCCCCCGATTAGCCGATGAGTCCCATGGATAGTACATTTTGGTTGCGGCCACAAAAAGGCTTCCAGTAGTAAGCGCCACACTGAACAGATAACAGATGTTGAAAAGGAGCAGAGCTTCTTTGGCGATTCGTTCATGGAAAAACATAAACATCAGAAGAGTTGCCAGAAGTGTTACGAGTGATACGGATACAAGTGACAGAACAGCTGACTGTTTATTGCTCACTCGAAGAGAGAGCCGTGTCCCAACCGCAAGTCCAAGCATGAAGGCGCCAATCAATGCCGCCATCTCCGAATAAAGCGACCCGACAGAAGATTGATATACATAGAACGAAATCAACTCCGCCGCCAGCGATACAAGCCCGGCTACAAACAGAATAAAAATTCCAAGAGAGCGATTTCCTTTTGGTTTAACAAGCGCATAGACCAATAACAAAAGAGTCAATAATGAAGGCACAATCCAAACAGGCTGATGTAGAAGAAAAGAAACAACAGCGCTGTCCACTGCTCTTGTCCGGGATCGGTAAGTGGCTTGCAAATGAGGAAGAACGGGACGTTCGATAGTGTTAATCATTCCTCCATGTTGCACTGCGTTATTTGTCCTGATGAGCTTGAATTCCTCAAACCTATCACGAAGGAGGCTCCTTGTAATATACTTCGGTTGATAACCTGTCATATCAATTCTCGCAACGATTGAGTCAACATCAAGGTTTGGCAATGGAACATCAGAAGCCATCATAAGAGTAGAGTTGCCGGGCCAAACAGCCGTATGCAAAAAGACACTTTGAACGGTACTGTAGATAGAGGATATGATATCCCTTGTCTCAGTTGTTATGTAGCGGTCAGTATCGTACTGTGTTACCATACAGACAAGACCGCTATCATCCAAAAGAGGTTTACACTGCGAAAGGAACTCACTGGTTGCAAGGCGGTTTGTTCGATAGCTGTCAAGGCTACCGATATAAATAATGATAATATCAAACGTTTTTCTTAAATTGGATTGAGATACAGTTGTTAGTGGATCACTGTCAATGTAATTAACCTGTTGGGATATTGGCATCAACTCATGCGTTACGGTAGTTACTTCTTTTCGAGGATTGATTACAGTGAGAGTGCATCTTGGTATCTTCGCAATTAGTTCCGCAAGTCCAAACTCCGCCCGCCCTGTCAATAAAATGTTATTCGCGTCAGGACTGCAGGACAGCGCCGGTACAATGATGTTCTCCGTGGTTAATAAATCTGGATATGCAGCTTCTATCATGTTGTCTGTAACAAGAGCTAAATTTTTGTCACGCTTTAGAATCGCCTGATGGCTGTAGGGAGTATCAAATACCCGAACAAGTTCAAAGGCGTTGTATTTATATTGGTCTATCTGTCGATCCACCCGTGAAGCGCCTGTTACAACTGCGACTAAAAACACCGCAAAAAGCAATAAGACAGAGATTCGCTTGACCGTATTGGTGGAATAAAGATATGGCAGAATACCGACAACAGATATGACACCAATTGCTACACTCGCCTGCAGAGTAGAGAACCACTTCCCCACTAACAGGGTTATGAGAACCCCTCCGACGAATGCTCCAATTCCTTCAAAAAGATACACTTTGCTAATCGATATTGCTGGCTGTCTGCCCTCATCACTGATAGAGGTAAACAACCATCCGGAGATAAAAGCAACGGGAGCTACTGCTACAATTGAAAGCAAAGACGCAGTAGCAAAAGGAATAACCTCTCCGATATTTGAACTCACCATGAGTGGTGAAAGACGCACCAACAATATCATCATTGGCAGAACAAAAGCGCCAGCAACAAACAGATATACAGGTTTGACACGAAAAGCGCTTTTTCCGCCGAGCCATGCTCCGAAGGCAACTGCGATTAGCCATCCAAACAGAGCTGTTCCAATAAACAGTTCATTGCCGTTAAGCGAGGATATCAATTCCCGCAGAAGAAGAACCTGTCCTCCGATTGAGAACAGCCCAAGAAAAAACGCTCGTTTGATCATTTAGAAACGGCCCGGAATTTCGTGATTGCAGTTGCCGCAACGGTTGCCCTTCATATTGATTATCTTGGTTTGGTAACCAGTACGTTTGATAAGCAGCTCGCCACACTTCGGGCAATATGTGGATTCTCCCTGATGACCTCCAAGATTGCCAAGGTAAACATATTCCAATCCCTCGGCGCGGCTGATGTCACGTGCCCTTTCAAGTGTGGCACGTGGGGTGGGCGGTAAATTCTTTAGTAGGTAACGCGGGGAGAAACGGGAAAAGTGAATTGGTGTGTCGGTGCCGAGATTTGTTTTTATCCA
>JAYEIF010000137.1:0-2539 GCA_034659895.1 Candidatus Zixiibacteriota bacterium | reverse complement strand
CAAAGTGTTGAAAAACGATCTGCCGCTTAACGGTCATCGGAAGAATGATTTCGTTACTTTGCGGGGGTATATCCTGCGTTAGAAAAAATCTGTGCGATGCACCCCCCACAGATAGTTGACTTTCCTTACAGTTAAGTATTACTTTCATTTTATGAATAAATCAAATCCTAAACAGGGACTCACATACGCTGAAAGCGGAGTCAACATCGCCGCTGGTGACGATGCGGTACAAAGAATCAAGAAACTCGCACGCTCAACTTTTAATCCACAGGTACTTTCTGATATCGGCGCTTTTGGAGGACTGTTCAAACCGAACCTGTCCGGTTTCGACAAACCCGCTTTGGTGGCATCCACAGACTCGGTTGGAACCAAGCTCAAAATTGCTTTCATGACAGGCATTCACAATACTGTCGGTGAGGACCTTGTCAATCATTGTATTAATGACATTTTAGTACAGGGCGCACAACCATTATTCTTCCTTGACTATATTGGGGTTGGACATCTTAAACCGGAAACTATAGCTGAGCTTGTCAGCGGTGTAAGTCTTGGCTGTCGCAACTCAGGCACTGCTCTTCTTGGAGGCGAGACTGCCGAACTGCCTGATTTGTATCAGCCCGGAGAATATGATCTGGCTGGATTTATTGTGGGAATAGTTGATGAATCAAAAATAATCGATGGCTCCACTATCAAGCCCGGCGATGTCTGTCTTGGTTTACCGTCAAATGGACTGCACACTAACGGTTACACTATGGCTCGCAAAGTAGCTTTTGAGATAGCTCGCCTTAAGCCTGATGACTATGTTGATGAATTGGATTCAACTATCACTGAATCCCTTATGAAGGTGCATCGTTGTTATGCTTCGATGGTTCACAAGCTGATTGAGAAACATCAGATTAAGGGTATGGCACACATCACCGGTGGAGGTATTGCCGGAAATCTAAATCGTATTTTACCCAATACCTGTGATGCGGAGATTAAAAAAAGCTCCTGGCCAGAACTACCAATTTTCCAGTTTCTTAAAGAACGCGGGAATATCGATCCAGATGATATTTATTCTGCGTTCAACATGGGGATAGGTTTTGTTTTAGTAGTTGATGATAGTAAGGCTGACTCAATTATAGCCGATATTAACAATATGGGTGAGAAGGTCTATAGTATCGGTCATGTAACCGAAGGTTCTGGCACAGTTAAACTCATAGAGTAACAGGGATATCCCAACTGAGCAAAAGACCGAGTGGATCTTATTCACTGGAGTTGAACAATAACCCTTGAAGGAGGCTTTGCAAGGATGCTTAAAAAAGTCGTGCTTATGATTTGTGACGGACTGGGTGATCGTCCGGTAAAAGAGTTAGGGAATCTTACTCCTCTTGAAGCAGCTAAAACTCCGAATTTGGATAAACTGGCTTCTGAAGCCGAGTGTGGTTTGATGCATACTCTTGGAAGAGGGAAAATACCCGGAAGTGATACGGCTCATCTGACAATATTCGGCTATCCGATTGACCAGTGCTATTCCGGCCGCGGTCCTATTGAAGTTGCCGGGCTGGGGCTTGAACTACAGGGAGGAGATGTAGCCCTTAGAGGAAACTTCGGCACAGTGGATGATAACTTGGTTATTAAGGATCGTCGTGCAGGGCGTATTCTGATGGTTGAACCGTTGACTGAAGCTCTTGACGGTATGGAAGTTGATGGTGTCAAGTTTATTGTCAAACCCGGCAATGCTCACAGGGCTGGAGTTATCATGCGTGGCAAGGGGCTTTCAGGCGCTATTGTAGATGCTGACCCACATGTTCCCGATGTTTCAGTGCGAACTGTTACCGCTACGGATGATACACCTGAGGCAAAACATACGGCTGAGGTGCTCAATAAATTCCTTTCGCAGGCACACAAGGTTCTCAAGGATCATCCTTTCAATGCTGAACGTGAGAAAGACGGGAAACTTCCTGCTAATTTTCTCTTGGTTCGTGGCGGCGGACAATATAAAGGGCTGGAACACTTCAAAGAAAAATATGACTTGTCGTCCTGTTGTATAGCTGGCGGCGGGCTCTATAAAGGTGTGGGGGCTTTCCTTGGTATGGATATTATCGATGTCCCAGGCGCTACCGGATTACCGGATACAGACATTGAGGCAAAATTCAAGACTGTTCTGAAGAAGCTGGATGAGTATGATTTTGTTTTTGTCCATGTTAAAGCTACGGATTCTCTGGCTGAGGATGGCAACTGGGAAGGCAAACGCGATTTTATCGAGAAGATTGATTCTGCAGCCTCTCTCCTGACAGAATTGTCACCAGAGACATTACTTGTCGTTACAGCCGACCATTCCACAGCATCCGAAATGAAAGCGCATTCCGCAGATCCGGTTCCTATTATGTTTCATGGTGGAAACGGGGAAAGTATCAGGATTGATAATGTTTCGGAGTTTAATGAGCGTGCCTGCGCTGATGGTGGACTTGGTTATATAACAGGACTGGATGTCATGCCACAGGTTCAGAATCTCCTTGGTAAACTGCACCTTATCGGAGCATAGGATAAACATTAAAGG
>JAYEIF010000136.1:0-13038 GCA_034659895.1 Candidatus Zixiibacteriota bacterium | reverse complement strand
GAGATTATGGTACATAATAACTAATTATTCAACAAGCCCTAAATAAGTTATACTTTCAAACTCGCCCGCCCGGTTTGATGCCCTGCTCTGTGATATAGTATGACACCAATTCAAATGGAGTAATATCAAAAGCAGGTGAATACACATGGACACCATTCGGAGCTGTTCTAACACCAAATCCATCTGTAACTTCGGATGCAGGACGTTCTTCAATGGGGATGTCTTTCTCAGATGCAAGTTTGCTATCAAAGGTTGAGTATGGTGCGGCAACATAAAAGGGGATACCATGTTCCTTTGCATGAACTGCAATTGAGTAGGTGCCAATTTTATTTGCAAAGTCACCATTGGCGGCCACTCGGTCAGCCCCTACGATAACATCATCTATCCTGCCCTGACGCATGAGAGACGCCGCAACGCTGTCACAGATAAGAGTAACATCGATTCCCTCTCGCATAAGTTCCCACGCTGTCAGTCTCGCTCCCTGCAAAAGCGGCCTTGTTTCATCAGCATAAACACTGATGGATTTACCTTGATTGTGACAGGTGTAGATAACTCCGAGAGCAGTGCCAATTCCTCCCGTAGCGAGTGCTCCTGCATTACAGTGGGTTAGGATAACATCGCCATCATTTATCAGTTGGGCACCGTTAAAGCCAATTTTTTTACACAACCGGTGATCCTCTTTGTGGATATTCTCCGCTTCACTCCATAACAAAGTCAGGACGGATTCGAGGCTGTCGGGGTGCTCTTTCGTCAGACTATCAAGAACACGATTTACTGCCCATGAAAGATTTACTGCTGTTGGTCGGGCTGTTTTGATTTTTGCGGCTATATTATCTATGAACTCACGGCTGTAATCACCAGTGTACTGCACTGCCAATGCAAGACCATAAGCCGCGGCAATACCAATAGCCGGTGCGCCGCGGATGTCGAGCCGCTTGATGGCTTCAATGATTCCCGTATAATTATCAATTTCAAGATACTTGATTTCACCAGGTAAAAGTGTTTGCGCAATCAGGCGAACATGGTTGTCAATTCTCTCAATGGACTTAACTGTCATATCAAAACTACTCTCCAATTATTTGAAGGATAAGATTGCGCCGTCGATCCTTATTGTCAAAGTTCAAAAAAATTACCTGTTGCCATGTTCCAAGTGTGAGTTTGCCACCGACAAACGGCACTGTAATGTCCGGTCCAATCAATGCTGAACGGAGATGTGAAAAACCATTTCCATCGTGCCAGGTCTCATCATGATGATAGCTCCTGCTTGATGGCAACAACTTTTCAAAGAACTCCGGTAAATCCTTCAAAAGCCCCGGTTCGTATTCAATCGTTGTAATACCACCGGTAGACCCCGGGCAAAAGGCTGTAATAGTACCTGCCGACATCCCTGAATCTTGAACGGCTTTTTGTAATTCGCCGGTGATATCGATAATATCACAATACCCTCTGGCGTCTAATTGAATCTCTTTTGTTTCTACCATATTTCTTGAATACTCCATTTTCTGTATTACTGCAAAAAATTATTTGTAAGTGATAGTTATTATCATAAAACCAATTTATACTGATAAAATCGATTGAAAAAGTGAAAAAAAAAGAGCTGCCGGTTAGTAAATCGACAGCTCTTAAATTGGAGTATGGAAAAAACGTTATTCAGCAACCGTAATCGTTTGTGTCAACACTGGTCCGCCTTTCGGGTCAGTGTCTTCGATAGTAACCAAAAATGAACCCGTATCAGCCGGTGTCCATGAGAATTCAAAAGCCTCGCCATAGGGATTGGTTTCACTATTTCCGGCTCCAGCAATTCCGGAAGATGGGTAATCTGCCACAAGAGTGTGATCTCCCAAGGGATTGCCCCATCGATCTTTCACAGTGACATTCAAGTGGGCTGTTTCACCAATTTTGACAGAGAAGTTTCCATCAAGGACAGTTTTACCAGAGTAAGCGACACCAGTTTTAAGAACAACTTGATGAGAATAATAGGCACCAAACTTCCAATAGGAGACAGTATCAACAGCGCCAATACCATCATCGTTGCCACCCGGTGTCGAATAATCAACATCAAGGATTGTTGATAATATCTTTACACGGGCAGAGGAAAAATCACCACACGAATACTCAAAAGTCCCTGTTTCCACTGACAGGAAGCTGGCATCACCATCAAATGATGTCCCATCAACTACCGGGTTGCCATTGAAATCCCATGCATATATCAGAATAGTTGCCATAGATGCTCCATCAGCCCACATTTCATTCGGCATTCCATACACGTCGAATGACGCCGGTCCCCATGTGTTGTAAAACATAGTCGAATCCTTGACTGTTCCACCAGATGTCTCAGCTATAACCCAAACTTTACCATCAGGAATTGGGCAAGAATCACTTGGGTAACCGTAACCCGAAATCCAGAATGTCTCGGCTATTCCTTCCAATTGAGTAGTGCGCTCTTCGTGGGATTTCATCGTTCCCTCATCTGTAGTGAAGTAAACCACAGTCGAGTCGTTTACCGGATTATGAAAAGCATCTGATACAACTGCTACGATTCCTACTTCCTCACCGACAATATTAAAGTAATCGATATTACAGAACTCAGCACCTACAGCGATGCATTTTGGCGGACCGGCTGATACCATTACCTGTGTAGCATTGGATAAAATAGAATCGCTGGCGCGAGCGCGAATACGGACTGTTCCGGAGATTGTTCCAGAATGCAACGTAACCGTTGCCATACCTTGACTGTTAGTAAAAGCCGTATATGGTCCGTAGCCAACTGTATCAAGATGTTCGCCACCGCCCGGTCCATTGGTAATGGTAAAATCAATCGGTATTTCTTCCTGTACCGGGTTGCTGTGAATATCGTAACCGACAGCGTGAAGATTGGCAATTTCAATACCGCCACAGTGTTTCACTACCAGATTTATGGAGTCTGAGGATAAATAAATAGAGTTGATAACAGCATCACTCTGAAGGTGTATTTGCTTCTCACCGTGGGATTTCAAATCGGCATTATTAACTGAGGCTCGGATATAAACCATCCCTGGCTCTGAGCCGGCTGTGTAATTGACTGTTACTGTCCCAGTAGCATCAGTTGTTGCTGTTGCCGGGATACTGCCCATGTGGTCCCATGTGCCATTGTTATTGGCATCTTCGAGCAGAGAGTCACAAGAAGCTGTCCAGACACCATCACCATTGGCATCATCAAATCTGTCGCCAGCGACTAATGTGATGGTGGTTGGAGTTGTGACAAGTTGTCCGCTTGTATCGTATACTGTCAAAGTAATCTCTGATTGAGAACTCCCATCAGCAAGCAATGTTTCAGGATCGCTTGCTATGGACACGGCACCTTCCACAGTCTCTGTAGCCACTGTTACTGTGACAGAATTGGTGTAGGTTGAAAGGCCGGTATTTGTACTGGCTGTGATAACTATTTCTCCTGTAGAGGATGGAAAGAAAACTGTTGCAGCCAGCCCACTTTCATCGGTAATAACACTGTCCGGCGAGAAGTTACCAGCAGAAGCCGGAGAGGCCTGGAAACATACTTGTTGGCCCGACTGTGGAGTATCGCCATCAACTACAAGAGCTTCCACCACAACGCTGGAATTGAGACCAGCTTCAGAAGGTGTAGCAGACAATGTTACCTGAATATTATCGTTGCTGGTACTAACATCATCTCTATTTAATTCACAACCAGTCAGCAGAGCCACGGACAGTGCGAGAGCCAAAACCGAGAACCCTGCCCAGCTAATTATATTCTTACTGTTCATTTTATCTCCCATTTTCGGACACGTTTATTATAGAATTACTGTGGCATCTAACTTCAGTGGGCTTCTATCAATACTGCTATTAGCTTTTCAATTACAAAAGGACTGACAAATTATAGTAATTGCTAAGCAGGTATCTCCCAACTTTTGCGGCGATGTCACGGGTTATCTATTTATCTTTCTCTTTCATTGCCAAGTCACTTCCTGTTACAATTTTTGGCGTTACAAATATTATCAAGTTGCGGACTTCAGTACGCTTATTGGTAAACTTGAATAATCTGCCCAACAAAGGGACATCCTTCAATAATGGCAGTCCAACTTCCGATTCTACTTCATCCTCAGTTGTCAGTCCGCCTATCATTGCAGTTTGACCATCATTGACGATTAGGTTAGTCTCAGCATTATTTGTATTAATAATCACACCATTGGGATCAAACTGATATGTGGAACGCTCCGGTATCAGGTGCATAAGAATTTGATTTTCAGCTGTTATATGCGGTGTAACTTTTAAGATTGTCCCAACTTCTTCAAACTTAATTACCACATTTCCAGATTCGTCAAATTGCTTAACAGGGATCTTCTGCCCCATCTGAATTCGGGCTTCTTTGTTATCAACAGTTGTAATCTCAGGTTGAGCAACAATCTTACCCTTACCATTGCTAACGATGGCTTGAACAACAGCATCAATCGACCAGCCGTTCTGTAGTGCCGCAATACTGTAGCTTCCGACAACATCAGGGCTTCGTGCAGCATCTATTTCTCCATTTTGGGAGTAGTTTCGTCCTGATTCGGTTGTGTAGGTCCCTGAAGCTGACCAGCTAATACCCAATTCATTGAGATTATTGGTGTAGACCTCCAGCAATTTGGCTGATATTTTAATCTGCTTGGCCGCACGGTCAAGTTCCTTTATGTACTTTAATACCTTGTTCATATTACTGGGAACTTCCTGAACAATAATTGAATTAGAGCGAGGATCGCTGGTAGCTTTGCCACGTTCTGTCATCAATGATTTGACAGCCTCGACAATGTCACTGGAAGTGGAGTTTGAAATATAAATAATTTTGGTTTCAAGTTTTGCCAGCTCACGTGTTTTCTGAGCATGTTCTTTTTGTTCCATGACCTCTTTGCGGTAGTCTTCAGCGCGTATAACACGAATGTAATTGTTAGGTTCATCTACAATGGCGAGACCGTAAGTACTCCCAATGATATCCATAGCTTCATGCCATTTGACATCGTGTAGCTTAATAGTCACTGTTCCTTCCACTTCGGGAGCCACTACCACGTTTACTCCGCCATAATCAGCAAGAAACGTTAATACTGAGTTTATGTCAGCTGACTGGAACTGAAGGTTCTTGATTGGTTTATCCGGATTACCGGTTTTCTGGGCGGCAGCCGGTAATACAATTATTGCCACCATAGCCAGAATTGTTAACGCTTGAAGTCCTTTTGGCGATTTCCACCACATTATATGTACCTGCCTTTCATTATTATTCTTCTAAATTCAGAGACAAAGTGCGGCTCCATCCATACTCAAATATCTGAAAATAAACACAATCTTTCTCAACTCCTAGAACATACCCATTACGGACTTTATCTCCTTTTTTCAAAATATACCCATATCCGTCCTTATCTTCGAATAGGGCAGTATTGGATTTTCCCCCTGATTCAATAACACCGACTAATTGCAAGCCATCCACATTAGGTACTCGCTGTTCAACCGGACTGTTGTAGATTTTATCTTTATTGATCAAGGTTTCAAACGGATCACGTCCGCTGGTTTTGTACTTTATCACAAGCCGATTTGGGAATTCCGCTACAAGTGTTCCCTTAGTTTTGGTGGGTCGGGTAGGTGATCTGCGGAATCGAGAGGTCGGTTTTTGGCTGTCTTTCGTTTTAACTCTATCAACATCAGGTTTATCGGTCGCCTTAGACGGTTTAATAGCAATAGTGGAAGTCGTTTCATCTCTTTCAGTTTTGACAACAGCAGTTTTGGATGTCTTTTTACTGCTGGATTTGTCATGTGTGTCAGCTTTGGCTAATTTTATATCTACCGATTTTTCAACTTTATTCTGAGTTTTTGATGTTTTCTTGTCCACAGACGAGGTTGATGATTTCTTACTGACAGAAGGCTGAGTTTGGTTCGACTTAGTTGTCTTTACTTGCGACGACTTGGCTGCAAATTCCTGCTTTGACTCTGGCTGTTCCCGCACAGTCGTCTTTGGCTTGACGGACTCTTTAGTGTCAGGTTTCTCAGTCAGTACAACCTTCGGCATAACAGGACCAATGAATCCCGTGTATGTTTTTACTTCTGACGATTTCTGAGAAGTCACTTTCTTCTTCGGAACTTGCTTGCTTGTTGATTCTGAAGTTTCTGCTTTGCTTGTTAACGGCTGCGAAACTTCCGGATGAAGCTTTTTGTTATCAACTTTAGGCTGTTGGGGCATATTTACATTTGCATCTACATCTGGATTTATCATTTTTGGAGTTGATGCCACAACTTGAGGTTGTTTTTCCTTTTTAGGAGATTGTGGTGCTGTCGTTTTTACATTGTTTTCAGTGCTTTGCAGGCTGGCAAGACGATCATTCTCTATTGCGGTATTCATTTCAGCCGCCGACTTTTTGCCTGATGTCTGTTGTGTCTCTGATGTTGAAGCTACTGCTTTTTTCTTCTCCTGATGGGAAGCTACCAGCTTGGCTACAACTTCCTTTGTTGTCCAGTTGGAAAACTGGTTGCCGTTTGGATATGGAAATGACACAACTATTGACTTGTCGTCGGAAGTAACCTGATAAACAGTCTCTTTCTTCATATCGAAGACCAACCGAACAACATTTTCCGGTTTGACTGAATACTGGCTTGTACGCAAACGCTCGATAGAACACTTGGGTAAAGCCCAGAAGTTTCTTGCTCCGAGATGATGAGTAGCCGACAAGACATCGACTATAACACGGAACGGTTTGCCATCCTTGGCTACCTCAGTCTGATGAGAGAACCTAACTGTCCCATCGACATCTATTCGAGCCAGAGTGAGGCCGTCCCGATAGAACACTTCAATATTCGTTACCTGAGAGGCCAGTACACTGCCGGCAATCAGCACAAAACTCATTAATAATATGACTAAAGCCTTATTCATTGCTTACCTTACCTCCTAGAGAACGAGCTCAGTGAGCTGTTCACCTTCCTTGACGAAGTATGTTGACAGAACAAACCGGGCTGTCAGTGTTTCTTTTTTGGAATCCATGTTCTCATTTGTTGCCGTCTCCATAACTGCCAGTTTCTGAGCGGTCAGTTCTACATTGGAGATATTGGCTATAAATGGAAAGTTAGCCACATAGGAAACGAATCTGCCAAAATCATCGTATGTGCCTGTCATCTCCATTTCGAAAGAGGCTATATTATAGAATTTCTGAGCTTCCAACTGTTGAGGTGTTATACTAGTAATTCTTGTCCCTGTCAGTGACGAAGCTGTGTGTAATTGAACCAACAGTGATGGGATTTGCTTTACCTCTGGCAGAAGGGACTCAATCTCATGGTAGCGATTTAACAGTTCAGAATACTCTTCTTTTAATACATCAAGAGATTTAGCTTTCATCTCAACATTTCGCAAATTAGTGGTAATAGTCTCAAATTCAGCGCTTTTCTGATCAATTTGTGTGTCATATTTGACATATAGACGAGTATGCCAGAAATATCCCACAATGAGGAGAGCAACTACACCAAGTACTATTTTTTGAGTTTTTGAATCTTTGAAATCCATAATCAGCTCCCTCAGTTAAGGCTCTTTTGGGTAGCGCTGTTTTTGGTGTCGTTCTGCTGATAAGCATTGGCAATCAGACCTCTCAGGTTTTCATCAGAGAGATAGTGCAAATTGCATGACAGAACGAAATTATAAGCCTTCTGATCACCGAACATCTTTTCCGAAGTTGATTTCATCTCAACGTTATCGAAGTAATCAGAGCGCATCATATTAATCATGAATGAGGCTAATGCATTCAGGGTAAAGGTATATCCTTCGATTTCAGCTTTCCGCACTCGGTTATTAACTGGAGTCGATGGCGTTTTCCCCTTGGTGGCTGATGAATCAACTTTCGGAGGCTCATGTTCGATAAAACGAGCTAGCCAAACGAATTCCGGTACGTTGTGGCTAATGTTCTCCAATATCCGGATCCATGCCGAACGATGACTGTCGAGCTTTTCTACTGCAGCCATACGTGCCCTTATCTTTTCCTTTACATCAGTCAGTCCATCTACTAACTGGATGTCTTTCTGAAGCATAGCGGCTCGCTGATGAGCTTTGGCGGTATTTTCCTCAAGCTTGCTAATTTGATGCATCTGGTAAAACGTAATACTTATCATCATTATGATAATACCGGCTGCTACACCTATACCATATAATCCAGTCTTGCCAAAAGAGAGACTGATCGATTTCCGTCTATATTGTTTGGGAAGCAGGTTTATTGTTATCATCAGTTTTTTACCTCGCCTTCCGCATTGCCAGTCCTACAGATACCGTCAGAAGAGGTGCAATCTTCTCCGGCTCCAAATACTGGAACAGTTCAGGGTCATAGTCAACGCGACGCAGCGGGTTGGCTATCTCCATCGGTATATTCAACTTAGATTGAATTAGCTCTGGAAGGAAAGGGGTCAGAGAACCACCGCCCGACAGAACTATCCAGTCAATCGACTCTGCCTTACTCTGCGATTTGAAATATGAAAACGCCAGCTCAAGATCAGATAACAATTCCTCAGTTGCTGTGGCGATAGTAGCCTTGAGCATGTCCTGATCAATCGAGTCATGCATCTCGCCTTTTATGGTTTTGCTGGTCAATTCCTGATTGAGCCGAAATTCTTTCTGTATGGCGTTGTAGATATCTCGGGTTCCAGAAGATACATCACGAGTGGAATAGTATTTACCTTCCAGCATATAAGTAACATTTGTTACATCGTAACCAATGTTGACAAGTGCAGTTGTTTTGGTGGGATCTATCTCGTAGTTGTATTCATAAGCGTTGAAGATAGCAAGTGAATCAGCATCGACAACAACCGGCTGCAACCCACAGTCTTCGACTAAATCAAGTTGATTTTGAAGAAATTCCTTGCGAGCCGCTACCGTGAGAACATCCATCTTATTGATTTCATCATCCACCTTGATGATATGATAATCGAGAGAGACATCATCAACATCAAAAGGAGCTCGCTGTTCGGTTTCAAACAGGATTGCCTGTTCCGCCTCATTTCCCACTTTTTTATCAAGTGTGAATCTGTCGGCCATGATACCATGCCCCGAAAGCGACACAACAACATTTTTGATCCCTGGATCAACCTGATCAATCAGGGACTGGATATTAAATATCACAGCCTCCCGGTCTCTTATTTCATCGGCTACAATGGCATCTGGAGGAAGTTCCCGCACACCGATGGCCGCCACAGAGTATCCGGCTTTAGTATGGTTAAGTTTAACGAGCTTAATGGAACTAGCTCCGATGTCCAAACCGACAGAATTTTTACTTCCTGAAGAAAACAGCATATATCTCTCTTTAGTTTTGCGACAATTTATTTTGTATATATTTTTTTATCGACTTAATCTTCATTTATTTAACCAAACTAATATAGAAAGTTATGATTCTTTTGTACCTCACTCCTTATTCGAGCTTATCTTGTTAAAGATATTATCGGACACAGACACACTGCACTTTACTTATTTATTCATAATTTGTGGAATTAAATGACAATAAAAACCGCTCCCGAAAACAACGAGGTTCAGGAGCGGAAAAAATAAGTATTGGTCCAAGCCCAAAAATCGGACTCAGATATCAATAAATTAGCATTTTGTGACGTGAGTATCGGCTAATAGTAATGACTGGTAGAATTAATTCTCCCTGTCGATGCAAGCACGCTATGTGTCTGATATGCAACCAGACGATCTGTTTCAACGAGCGTTGAGATACTGGCCTCTCCACCTCCGGAAACAGTAAAATGAGCCGATCCGTTGGGGCTAAAAACCATCGAATTCCCACTAAAATTGGTGCCTATATAGCTGAGTTGCCTCGACAATGTATCAACACTGATAATCTCGTCATCACTGTCATATTGGTATCCAGTCGGGTTTATTGTATCACAAAACACCGTAATTGTCATATCTGTCCCGTTGAAATAGATGCCGTGTTGTTGCTTGTATGTAATTGCCCTGGATCTGGCGACTTTGATGGCTGATATAATATCTCTATTTGCACTACGGAATCTAATTCGTTCAAACGCTATGTCAAAACGAGGACCCGCCATAGCTGCTACGACTCCCATGATAACTACTATAACCATCAACTCTATAAGAGTAAAGCCACCCGTGGAACGTGTTTTTCTTAATGGATTAATCATATCATCTCCACTGTTAGTGTTGTTTGGAAAAACTATGGAAATCCCAGTTATTATCCTTCCAACACAGCTGAATACTTCATTGCCATATATTTACAAGCATCCGCTGTGCCTTTTTGTTATATAAATTGAACAAATAATGTGTGCTATGCATCACTTTGTCCGATAGTGAATTACAGAATGAGCGACGAGCCATCTGGCGAGCTCTGCTCCGATCTGAAAAATAAGAACGTAATGAAAGTATGGGAGGTTTCCAATAGAAGTAGGACAAGTGCAATTAGCAGTTGACAAAAACTAAAATTATTGTAACATACAATTATACTAACGGTCTTGTGGTTCTATACCCATAACCTGTAACTAATTAAACGAAAGGATAGATAGATGACTCGACATCTGGTGGCATTTAGTATTACCCTTACCTTTTTTATCGCCATTTTATCATTTAGTACACCTATTACTCATGCAATTTCAAAGTCTGGCAACCTATTGCCACAAGCAGTCGTAAGGCCAAGAGCGAATCAAATCATTCAGCAAGCGGCTTATGATTATCTCTATCAGCGTTACACTGACACTGCCCGTGTATGGGTATTCTTTGCCGACAAGGGAATATTCACAAAAGGGGAGTTTGACGCAAAAGCTGCCACTGTTGTTTTGTCAGAACGAGCCCTCAAACGACGCGCCAAAGTTGGCAAGGATATGGTTGTTTTTGCCGACCTGCCGGTTGTTCAAGAATATGTGGACCAAATTATCGATTACGGAGGTTCTCTTAGACATAAATCCAAATGGCTAAACGCCGCCAGTTTTGATATTCCCTTTGATAAACTGGATGAAATATCCACGCTTACACACGTTGTCGAGATAAGGCCTGTAGCAGGTTACAAACACGAGCCAGTTGAAATCGGACAAATGCGTCTTGAGGATACGGGCAATCAATCTCTTTCTCCAGATGTTCTCGATTATGGTAACGCACAGGATCAACTTGAGCAAATAAATGTACCGTTTGCTCACGATCAGGGATTTGATGGCTCAGGAGTTACTCTGGCTATACTTGACACAGGATTCCGCAAGTCTCACGAAGCTTTTGCAACTCATTTTGCCGAAGGAAGGGTTTTGGCTGAGTGGGATTTCGTCTTTGGTGACAGCAATACTGCCAATGAGCCTGAGGATAATAGCAGTCAATGGAATCACGGGACATATATATGGTCAGTCAGCGGAGGCTTAAAAGATGGTTCGATATACGGTCCTGCCTATGGGGCAAATTTCATCCTTTGCAAGACAGAGGATATCCGCAGTGAAACACCTGTAGAAGAGGACAACTGGGTGGCGGCTTTTGAGTGGGTGGATTCTCTTGGCACGGATGTAATCACAACATCGCTTGGTTACTCTGGCTGGTACACCTACGAGGATATGGATGGCCTCACCGCGGTTACTTCAGCCGCAGCCAGCACTGCCGCAGGATTGGGTATAGTAGTATGTGTCTCTGCAGGCAACAGTGGTTCCGGAAGTGGAACTATCACCGCACCTGCTGACGCTTTCGATATTCTGTGTGTTGGGAATGTCAATTCTGCTGGAGCTATTGCTTCCAGTTCATCACGAGGACCAACCTATGATGGCCGTATCAAACCGGAAGTTTGCGCTTTGGGTACCAATACATTTTGCGCATCTCCAAGTTCTGATAACAATTACCAAACTGCCAGCGGGACATCTCTGTCAACCCCTCTGGTTGCCGGCGCAGCCTGTTTACTGATTCAGGCACGTCCCAATTTTTCTCCAACTGTAATCCGACAAGCCATAATTGAATCTGCTGATAACGCTGATAATCCTGACAATAACTACGGCTGGGGAGTGATGAATCTTCAGGGTGCGCTTGGTTGGGGAGCAAACTTTTCCGCGGATGTAAGTATTTCTGAAGCTCCTGAGACTGTAAATTTCACCGATGAATCAACTTTGTCAACTCCTACGTGGTCATGGTCTTTCGGTGACGGAGGCTCATCAACAGCACAAAACCCAACACATTACTATAGCGACCCGGGGATATATGATATATCCTTGACAATTGATACAGAGTACGGTCCCATAACAAGAGATAAAACAGCATTCATCATTTTACTCGGCGATACAATAACATTCGAAACTGATTCAGTGTTCGCGGGGCAATCTGCTGTGATGTCGGTCAATCTCAGGAATTCACAGCCTTTGAATAAAATTTTAATCCCGTTCACTTACGACAGCGAAGACCTGCTGAGTATGGATTCCCTCACTCTTGGTGAAAGAACTATGGATTTTAATGAAATCCAATTCATTTCCTCAGATCCATGGTTATACCAATACACAGTTGAGTTAACGGCTGATCCAGGTAGCTCTACGCCCTATCTTCCGGCAGGTTCTGGCGAGGTAATGAAAATCTACTTCTCGACCGATGCCTATGCCCTCGGCGGAGAAACCGGTTTTGTTGATTCAACCTATGGATATCACCATTTGACTCTCTATTCCCCATATATGGATTATGAGCCACAACGATTTATTCCTGCTTCCATTTCGATGATTAACGTATTGCGCGGTGATGCAAATCACAGCCTGAGCATAAATGTATCCGATATTACATATTTGGTTTCATTTCTCTTTATGGAGGGACCATCTCCGGTTTCGATTCAAGCTGGCGATGCCAATAGCAATCTGGAAATCAACGTTTCTGACTTGACATTTCTCGTGGCATACTTGTTTCAGGGCGGACCGCCTCCAGCCAATCCTTAACATAACTCACAAGAAGTAATAGCCAAGCGGTAAGGACCAAACGGGTAGTAACAAAATCAGCATTTGTTGTCTGATACGAACGAAAAATGAAGTCTCATTTATCGAAATGAAGGGCAGAGGACCCCTGCGAGCCTGCTATTTGATTTCTAACTAGGG